>NZ_CALAYQ010000137.1:0-32650 GCF_937894855.1 uncultured Zoogloea sp. | reverse complement strand
CGTAGATCTTGCGGGAGTTGGGCAGCGGGGCAACGGCAGCCTCGTCCACGTGGGCGGACGCGGCGAGGAATTTATCGTGGGCGTTCATGAAGGCTCCTTGGGGAGGGCCGCCGGATGGGAAAGACGGGGCAGGAGCCACGTTTCCCTACGCCGGTACGACCCGGATCAGGTTCGGAGGGTAAGTCTCAGCCGGCAAGCGCCCACCAAAAAGCGCACCGGCACCCCTAACGTATTTGCCGAAAGTACTGGAAGCGACCGGTAAACGCAAGATTCCCCGAGGGTTTTGGCGGGCACGGTGAGGCTGCAGCCGCTAAAGCTTTGGCGCCTTCGGGCCGAAATAGGGGCATCCGGCCCCTGCGGCCCGCCAATTTCCGGAGAATAAAAATGCGCCACCGTCTGCGCCCCCTCGTTGCCCTGCTGGCGCTTGCCGGCATGTCTTCCGCGCTGGCTGCCGACTGGCAGACCGTTGCCTCCGACAAGAAGCGCACGATCGAACTCGACCGGGCGAGCATCCTCCAGTCTGACCCGGGAACCAAGGTGGCCTGGGGGCGGATCGTGCTGTCCGACGCCGAAGCCGGTGCCGCGGGCTATGCCGCGGTGAAGGCCCTCAACCGCTACGATTGCAGGAACCAGACTTTCGCCACCATCAAGCGCGTGTATCTGGATGCCGATTCGGCGGTGATCAAGGACGAGAAGGTCAAGGTCGAGAAGGACATGCCGGTGGCCGCCGGCAGCGTGGACGAAAAGCTGTGGCGCGATGTGTGCAAGCCCGCCGGTGGTGGCGACATCTCGGCGCTGGCGAAGAACGCTGCGAAGGCGGCCCAGACTGCCCAGGCCAAGCCGGAACTGCGGGCCGCGGATTACCGCCCGGCCAAGGGCGCCGAGAAGCCGGTGGTGGCTCAGGTCTCCGAGACCAAGGGCGAGCACGGCGCCGAGCCGGCCCTGCCCATCAAGAAGAATTTCATCGACAAGCCGGCGCCGCCCCCGAAGGCTGAGCCGGCTGCCGAGCGGCCGG
Organism: uncultured Zoogloea sp.; assembly: GCF_937894855.1. Lineage (NCBI taxonomy): Bacteria > Pseudomonadati > Pseudomonadota > Betaproteobacteria > Rhodocyclales > Zoogloeaceae > Zoogloea > uncultured Zoogloea sp. The sequence goes on along the minus strand of NZ_CALAYQ010000137.1, from coordinate 31,635 downwards.
TGGAGCGCCCGATGCGCGCCGAGGCGCCGCCTGAAGTGCAGCGGGTGCCGGCCTACGTGCCGCCGCCCCGGCCGAAGCCGCGGGTCGTCCGCTCGCCGGTGGTGTCGGTGGATGCCCATGCGGCCCACGGCCCGGCGGCTGCCGGCACGCCGCTGGCCCATCACGACATCCACTGGAGTTACGACGGCGAAGGCGGTCCGGCCAACTGGGGCGTGCTCAAGCCCGAATGGCAGCTGTGCGGCAGCGGCGAGCGCCAGTCGCCGATCGACATCCGCGAGGGCATCAAGGTCGAGCTGGAGCCGATCCGCTTTGACTACAAGCCGACCCAGTTCCGCATCGTTGATAACGGCCATACCGTGCAGGTGAACGTTGGCCCTGGCAGCAGCCTGCAGGTGATGGGGCGATACTACGATCTGGTGCAGTTCCACTTCCATCGCCCGTCCGAAGAGCGTATCAACGGCAAGGGCTTCGAGATGGTGGCGCACCTGGTGCACAAGGATCTGGATGGCCGGCTGGCGGTGGTGGCGGTGCTCCTGGAGCGCGGCCAGCAGCACCCGCTGGTGCAGACCCTGTGGAATAACCTGCCGCTGGAGAAGAATGTGGATTACTCGCCGGAGGGTGTGGCGATTGATCTGAACGAGCTGCTGCCGAAAGATCGCAACTACTACACCTACATGGGGTCGCTGACCACGCCGCCGTGCAGCGAGGGTGTACTGTGGATGGTGATGAAGCAGCCCCAGCAGCTGTCGTCGGAGCAGATTGCGATCTTTGCGCGGATGTATCCGATGAACGCGCGGCCGATCCAGTCGGTGCGTGGGCGGATGATCAAGGAATCCCGCTGAAGGGGCTGGAGGTCTGACGGGGCTGCGGCCCCGGCGCGGCACTGCGGAAAAGGGCGAACCGGCGGTTCGCCCTTTTTGCGTTCATTCGCCGGTGCGGGCTTCGAGCTCGACGATCATCTGGTCGACGCCGTCGGCCAGCTGGCTGGCGAGCGCGCGGCTGGCCGGGTCGGCTGCCCGGGCGGACATGTCGGTCTGGGCGGCCAGTTCGTAGATCGTCTGGGCCTTGAGGGAGCCAGCGGTGCCCTTCAGGCTGTGGGCGATGAAGGATAGTTCGGACAGGTCGCCCTCGCCGGCGGCCAGCGCCCGCAGCCGGACGACGCTGGTGCGGTAGTTGGCGAGGGCCCGGCTGGCGAGGCGGGTGACGAAGGCGGTCTTGCCCTTGAACTGGGTCTCGAGCCCTTGCCAGTCGATCAGGCTGTGGGTGGGCGCGGAGGTGGGCACGGTGCGTTCGGGTGTATCGGGGGACATGGCAGTGATCTCGGTGGTGGCCTGCTTGCGGCAGTGTCTCAGGATTTCGGTGACGAGTGTGTTCAGATCAAGGGGTTTCGGGATGTGGGCGAGCATTCCTGCCGCGAGGCACTGCTCCCGGGCCTCGGCGCCGGCGTGGGCGGTCAGCCCGAGCACTGGCAGCGTGGGGTCGAGGGCGTGCAGGCGGCCGGTCAGCGCGTAGCCGTCCATTCCGGGCATCTGGATGTCGGTGATGGCCAGATGATAGCGGGCGGTGCCTTCGGCTTCGAGCCAGCCGAGGGCTTCGGCACCGCTGGGGAAGCAGTCGATCCGGGCGCCTTCCTGGGTGAGCAGGTCGGTCAGGACCAGCCGGTTGATCTCGTTGTCGTCCACGGCGAGGACGGTGAGCCCGGTGAGGCGGGCTTCCGGCGGGGTGTAGGCGGTGCTCTGGACGGTGCCGACGTTGCGCAGACAGTCCACGAGGTGGCGGGCCCGCAGCGGGCGCTCGACGAGCGGCAGGCGCCCGGAGAGGCCGTCGGCGAGGCCGGACATGTCGATCTCGTCGATGCGGCCCGCGAGGGCCAGCGGGCGTCCTTCGTCGCGCAGTTCGCGCAGCCACTTGCGCCAGTCGAGGCTGTGGTCGGCGATGCCGGCGTCGATGACGATCAGGCTGTCGCCGGGCAGCGTGCCGGCCGGCGCGTCGAGGGTGATGGCCGGAATGCCACGGGCTTCGAGCTGGGCGACGAGATCGGCCGCCTCGTCGACGGGGAAGCCGGCCAGCACGATGTGCCCGGGCGGTGGGGGCGGTTCGGGTTCGGCGGCGACCAGCGGGACGCGCACGTCGAAACTGCTGCCGACGCCCGGTGCGCTGGTGACCACGATGTTGCCGCCCATGGCCTTGACCAGGTGGGATGAGATCGACAGGCCCAGGCCGGAGCCGCCGAAGCGGCGGGTGGTGGAACTGTCGGCCTGCTCGAAGGGCAGGAACAGGCGCTCGACCTGTTCGGGCGTCATGCCGATGCCGGTGTCGCTGATGCGGATGCACAGCAGGCCAGCCTCGACCCGTGCTTCGAGGCTGATCGAACCGGTGTCGGTGAACTTGATCGCGTTGCCCAGCATATTGACCAGCACCTGGGACAGGCGCAGGGGGTCGCTGCGGCAGCTGGCGGGCAGCCCGCTTTCGCGCACGAAGAACTTCAGGTGGCGGGCATAGGCACGTTCGGCGGTGAGGGTGAGCGCCGAGTCGATGACCTTGCCGGGCTCGATCGGGATGTGCTCGACCTTCAGCTTGCCGGCCTCGATCTTGGCGCAGTCGAGGATGTCGTTGATCACGCCCAGCAGGTGCTGGCCGGATTCGTTGATGCGGATGAACTGCTGTTCGGCGTTGCGCCCGGATGAGTTGCGGATGCCCATCTGGGCGAGGCCGAGGATCGCGTTGAGCGGGGTGCGGATCTCGTGGCTCATGTTGGCCAGGAACTCGCTGCGGGCCTGGGCGAGGCGTTCGGCTTCGGCGCGGGCAAGGACGTGGGCGCGCTCGACCCGCCGGCGCTCGAACATCTCCTGGAGCACGATGAAGATGACCACCAGCGGCACCAGCCCCATGCCGAGCAGCAGCAGCGTTGGCATGGAGTGGCTGTTCAATTCGCCATCGGTGATGAGTGCGGCGAGCGAAACCGGAGAGCCTTCGACGTGCTGTTTGAGCGTGGCGATGGGGCTGTCGTCGTCGCTGTCGGCGACCCTGATGGCCCCCGCCTTGCCGCGGTTGCCAAGACCGGCCAGGGCGAGCCGGATCTCTGGCTGGCGGAAGGCGTCGGGCGCATTGCTCGAAAGAGGGTCGCCGGACTGGGTGCTGACCAGCGCCTCGGGGCGCAGGGCGGTGCTGAAACTGACCCGGCTTTCGATCGGGGTGAACGGCCCGGTGGCGATGATGTGGCCGCGCATCCGCCCTTTGATGGTCACTGCCTGGGAAAGGCGCAGCCGTTTGCCGTCGTCGAGGAGCTCGACGTTGCCCGAGGCGGTCGTGGCGGTCGTGGCGTGGAGGTCGTCGTTGGCGCCATCGGGAAGCTCGCCGGCCTGGGCGACGATGGCGCCCTTGTCGTCGGTGAGGGTGAGCTGGTCGTAGATGGGGACGAAGCCCAGGCGCTTGCGTTCGATGAGGCGGTTGAACTTGTCCTCGATGGCCTGGATCTGGATGGCGAGGCCGTAGTCGGCGCTCATGCCCAGGTCGTAGCTGCCGAAGTAGCTGGCGACGACTTCCGACTCGGCCAGGTCGGTGAGGTCGTTGTGGCGTTCGGTGAAGTAGTAGGAGAGGGCGTCGGCCCGGCGTACGAGATCGAGCTGGGCTGCGTCGATGAGGTTCTGCCGGAGCTGGTCGCGGACGCTCAGGTTATGCACGAGCAGGCTCACCGCATAGCCGATGAAGATCAGGATGGCGATGAAGCTCTTCCGGTAACGCCTTAGCAGGGAGTCGTCGCTGGACATGGGGATGGGCCGATCGCTTCCGGGCCAGTCGCCGGCCCGGATGGGCTCGGCGTGCTGGATGACGCATGACTCCACCGATAACGGAGTCGGGTGATGAATCTTTACCGGAAGTTACCTGATTTACAGCGGGTTTGCGCAGCCCTCTGTCATTTTTCCATTGTGCCGGCGGCAATTTCGAGGGCGCGCAGGCGCAGATCCGGATCGAATACGTCGCAGACGATGATGAACTCGTCGGCGTCAGTGAGCTGGGCGAGGCGGGCGAAGCCCTCGCGGACCCGTTCCGGACCACCGACCACCCCGGCGGCGAGGAAGTCGCCGATGGCTGCGCGCTCTTCGGGGCGCAGCTTGTCCATGAAGTGCTCGACCGGGGGCTGCAGCCGGCGCCGGTTGCCGGTGAGGATGCCGAGGACCCGCTGATAGTTGCTGCTGGCCAGGAATTCGGCCTCTTCGTCGGTGGGGGCGGCCATCACCGGCACGCCGATCATCACGTAGGGCTTGTCGAGTACCGCCGACGGCTGGAACTTGCTGCGGTACAGGGCGATGGCCTGGAGCAGCTGGCGCGGGGCGAAGTGGGAGGCGAAGGCGTAGGGCAGGCCCCGCTCGGCAGCGAGGCGGGCCGAGAACAGGCTGGAGCCGAGGATCCAGATCGGCACGTTGGTGCCTGCGCCGGGCACGGCAATGACTCGCTGGCCGTGCTGGACAGGGCCCAGGAGCTGTTGCAGCTCGGCCACTTCGCGGGGGAAGTCGTCTTCGGTCTCGACCCGGTCACGGCGCAGGGCCCGCATGGTGACGCTGTCGGTGCCTGGCGCCCGGCCCAGGCCCAGGTCGATCCGGTCCGGGTAGAGCTCGGCGAGGGTGCCGAAGGCTTCGGCGACCACCAGCGGCGCGTGGTTGGGCAGCATGATGCCGCCGGAGCCGACGCGGATACGCGAGGTGCCGCCGGCGATGTGGCCTACCAGCACGGCGGTGGCCGAGCTGGCGATGCCGGGCATGTTGTGGTGTTCGGCCACCCAGTAGCGGGTGAAGCCGAGGGCCTCGGCGTGACGGGCGGTGGTGAGGGCGACCGCCAGGGCGTCGGCCACGCTGCGGCCTTCGCGGATTGCCACGAGGTCGAGCATGGACAGCTTGATGTCTTTCAGTGTCTTCATGCTCACCATTCTAGAAGGTATTGCGAATCGTTTCCGGGCCTTCCGGAGAATGGTGGTGTGGTGACGGCTACTTGCCGGCCTTGCCGCCGGGAATGTCGTTGAAGAATTCGGGCAGGTACCGGGGGGCGACGCGGAAGTATTTCTTCACCAGTTTCATGTAGGTGCCATCCTTCTTGATGCCGGCCAGGAAGCTGTTGAAGGCCTCGCGCAGTTCGGGAGAATCCTTGCGGAAGGCGGCGGCCATGCGCTGCTCTTCCGAGATCGGGCCGATCACCTTGATCTTTCCGGGCCACAGTTCGAGGGCGATCATCACGTCGGGCACGTCGAGCAGCGTCATGTCGCTTTCGTGCTTGAGCATGGCCGGCACGATGTCGTTGAGGTTGGTGCTGCCGGTGAAGCGCTTGAGCTTGAGGCCCTTGTTCTCGAGGTCGTAGAGGGTCGGGTCGAGGCAGGAGTTGTCCATCACGAAGGTGGTGCCGAGCCGGAGGGCGGTCTTGGTGGCGCGGATGTCCTGCTCCTTGTCGCCGCTGGGCTTGATGGGCTGGGCCGGGGTGTCCGGGCGGGCCAGCAGCCACACGGCGGAGGGGAAGGTCGGGTCGGAGAAGTCGATCACCTTCAGGCGCGGGGGCAGGATGGTCATGCCGTTGGCGATCATGTCGCCGCGGATCGGTCGGCGGCCGACTTCCTGGAGCGTGGGCTTGAAACGGATCTCCTTGCCGGTGAGGTCGCCGATGACGTTCTCCCAGGTGCTGGGCACGAATTCATAGCGTACGCCGAGGTGTCTGGCGAAGAGCTGGACGATCTCCACGTCGAGCCCGTCGCCGCTGCCGGTGACGAAGTTGGCGTAGGGCACGCCCAGGTGGCGCAGCACGCCCCGCTCGCGGACTTCCCGCAGGTCGTCGGCGAGGGCGCCACCGCAAAGGCACAGGAGGCTGGCGGCGAGGATCAGGCGCCGGAGGCGCGAGGTGGGCGTGTGCGACATGGATATTCCTCAAAACTGTCCGGATGCCGCTGGCAAGGTTTTGCGGCGTGTTCCGCATGTAGCGGAGAGGGGGGCGGAAACTTTAGGACATTTGTCATGAATCCCGTCGATCAGTGCCTGCCCGCGTCGATGGCGGCCGTGAGAAAGCGCTCCAGTCGGGCGTCGCCGCAGAAGCCCACGTTAAGCCGCAGGAAACCGGACGGCTGGTTCTGGGGGCGGAAGACGTTGCCCGGGGCGAGCAGGATGTTCTCGCGGGTGGCGCTGCGGGCCAGGTCGGCGGTGTCGGTGAGGCCGGGCACCCGGGCCCACACGAAGGGGCCGCCGCGGGGTTCGGGGTCGGGCTTGAGGCCGACGCGCTCGAGCATCCGCAGGGCCTGCCCGGTGGATTCGGCGAGGCGGCCCTTCAGGCGGTCGAGCAGCTTGCGGTAGTGGCCGTCGGTGAGGAGCTGATGGACGAGCTGCTCGGCGAGTTCGGCGGACGACATCATCGAGACGATCTTCACGTCGGTGAACAGATGCGCCAGATCCGGCCGGCAGGCCAGGAAGCCGACCCGCAGGTTGCCGGAGATCGTCTTGGAGAAGCTGGAGGTGTAGATCACCCGGCTCAGCTGGTCGAGCCCGGCGAGGCGGGTGGCGGCGTCGGGGGCGATGTCGCCGTAGATGTCGTCCTCGACGATCATGAAGTCGTGCTTTTCGGCCAGCTGGAGCACCCGGAAGGCGACCGCCGGCGAGAGGTTGCAGGCGGTGGGGTTGTGCAGCACCGAGTGGGTGAAGAACAGCCGCGGCTGGTGTTCGGCGAGGATGGCTTCGAGGGCGGCGGTGTCCGGGCCGTCCGGCGTGCGCGGGACGCCGATCAGCGCCACGCCGTACAGGCGCAGGTTGCCGAAGAGGTTCCAGTAGCCGGGGTCATCCACCAGCACGCAGTCGCCGGGCTTGAGGAAGTAGCGGCACACGATGTCGAGCGCCTGGTGCACGCCGTAGGTGAGCACGATCTGTTCCGGCGTGGCGCCGATGCCGATCTCCGCCAGGCGCACCTGCAGCTGGGCGCGCAGCGGCGCGTAGCCCTGGGCCGAGCCGTAGCTCACTGGGCGCACGTCGGCGCGCCGGGTGAGGCCGCGCAGGGCGCGCAGCACGCCGGCTTTGTCGAGCCACGCGGCGGGCAGGCTGCCGGAACCGGCCAGGATGCGCTCCGGGTCGCCGTTGGCCATCTCGCGCATCAGCCAGCTGGCGTCGATGGCCCGCTCGATGGCGTCGCCGCCGCCGATGGCGCGGGCCGGCTGGGCCCGGCTCGCCACGTAGAAGCCGGAGCCCCGGCGCGACTGCAGGTAGCCCACCGCCACCAGCCGGTCGTAGGCCTCGACGACGGTGAAGCGCGACACCCGGTGGTGCTCGGCGAACTGGCGGATCGGCGGCAGGCGTGCGCCGGGGCGCAGGATGCGGTCGTCGATGCGGGTGCGCACGGCGGTGACGATCTGATCCACCAGCGGGGTGGGGCTGTCGGCAGAGAGGGTGAGCTGCAGCATGGGAGGCTCCGGTGTATCGGTCGGATCGCCGGGCCAGTGGGCCGAACTCGACCGGTACGGGAAGGTGATTTGTCCGGATAGTGTATCTGGGGTGGGGTGAAAGTGTTCGGTATTGTCAGGTCGTCCAAGTTGATTTTCGAGGAGACCCGCCATGTTTCGCCTGCCCCTGCTTGTGCTGACCACCGTCATCGCCATCGTGGCCGCGCCGGCCCGGGCCGGCGGCGTGGAGGCATATTGCCCCGATCTGAAATGGGTGCTGCTGGCGCCGGCAGGCGGCAGCGCGGTGCAGGTGATCGACGTGAGCCGCGGCGTGACGCCGCTCTCCACCCTGCGCAGCCGCCCCCGTGGCCCGGTGCTGGCGGTGCATGTGCAGGTGGCGAGCCGGCGGGTGTGGGTGCTGGCGGCGAACGGGCTGGACGCCCACGACGGCTTCAGCGGCCGGGTGCTCGGGCACTGGCCGGCGCCGGAGGGCGTGCGGCTCGACCGGCTGGAGGCCGATGCCGCCGGCCGGCTGACGGCGTGGAGCGGCGCGCGGCCCTTCGAGGCGGTGCACGGCGCGGCGATGCTGGTGCCGGCGGGCGCGCGGGTGAGCTGGCGCTGAGGGGCTGGGTGCTTCAGGCGCCGAGGGCGGCGAAGCCCTGACGGTAGAGCGTGGCGAGCTCGTGGGCCATCTTGCGACGCTGGGCTGGATCGGTGGCGAGGGTCCGGGCGAGGCTGCCGGCCACGTCGGAGACGTGCACGGCGCCCGGGTGGCCGGTGGCTTCCCAGGTGGCGGCGAAGGCGGCCTGTTTGGTGGGGTGGCCGGCCTGGCGGGGGTGGAGCACGTTGATGCGCGGCAGGCCGAAGGCCATCGCCACGATGCGCCCATGCAGGCTGCTGCCGCAGTAGCCGCTGCTGTGGGCGATGAGGGCGCAGATGTCCCAGAGGTAGAGCGAGTTGAGGATGGTCAGCGGCCGGGTGCGGAGCAGGCCGGCGAGGCGCTGCAGGCAGTCCAGGTCGTCGTGCCACGGCGCGGCGCCGGCGCGGAACAGCACGATGCCGAGCCCGGCGGCGCCAGCAGCCCGGTCGAGCTGGGCGGCAAGCGCCGCGAGGGTGGCGTCGTCGCCGAAATCGGCCCGCAGCTGGACGGCCAGGTAGCCCTTGGGGAAGGCCGCACGGATGTCGGCGAGCTCGCCCTGGGCGGCGTGGGCGCCGATGGTGGGGCCGAAGAGTTCGGCCACCATCACCGCCGGATCGGGCATCAGCCGGGCCTGGATGCCGGCGGCGCGCAGGTGGGCCAGGGTGAGCCGGTCGCGCACGCCGACGGCGTTGGCCGCGCGGAGGGCGGTGATGACTTCATCGCGGAGTTCGGCTGGGCTGTCCGCCAGCTCGACGCCGCCCACCGCACAGTAAACGCGCCGCTGGGCGGCCGGAAAGAGGCCCGGCGAGACGCAGTACGGCGCGTGGGATGGCAGGCCGAGGATGCGCTCGGTCCAGGCGTCGCGGGCCGACGGGCTGGCGTCGAGGCGGCTGACGATGACCTGGGCGGCGGCCGGCGGCTGGAGCATCACCGCGGCTTCCCAGGCCTTGCAGGTGAGGAGCTCGCCGCCGGCGTGGATCAGCCGGATCGGCTTGTCGCCCCAGGTTTCGGCCAGCTGGGTGATGGCGTGGACGGGATGCCCGCCCCACTCCCGCATGTCCCGTTCGGCGAGCCCGGCAAAGATGAGCGGCCGCGCCGGCAGCAGGGCGGCAGCCACATGGGGAAACAGCAGGTCGCCGAAATTGTGCCGGTCAAAGGCGCCAAACAGGATGGTCGGGAACGTCATCGTGGATCGGGTTGGTGGGGCGGTCAGCCGAGGTTGCGCAGGGCAAACTCCCAGTTGATCAGCTTGTCGAGTACGGCATTGACGTAGTCGGCGCGCCGGTTCTGGTAGTCGAGGTAATAGGCGTGCTCCCACACGTCGATCGCCAGCAGCGGCTTGAGGCCGGCGGTGAGCGGTGTGTCGGCGTTGCCGGTCTTGATGATCTTCAGGCGGTCGCCATCGGCCACCAGCCACGCCCAGCCGCTGCCGAACTGGGTGGTGGCGGCGCTGGCGAATTCCTTCTTGAAGTTGGCGGTGCTGCCGAAGGCGGCCTCCAGGCGCTGGCGCAGCTCGGCCGGCGGTTCGCCGCCGCCGCGGGGGCGCAAGCTCTGCCAGTAGAAGCTGTGGTTCCAGGTCTGGGCCGCGTTGTTGAAGAGCGCGACCTGGTCGGCCTTGCCGGCGCTGGCGGCGATGAGCTGGGCAAGCGACTGGCCCTCTTGCGGCGTGCCGGCGATGAGCTTAGCGGTGTTGTCGGCGTAGGCCTTGTGGTGCTTGCCGTAGTGGTAGCCGAGGGTGTTGGCCGAGAGCACCGGGTCCAGGGCGTCGAGGGCGTAGGGGAGGTCGGGGAGGAAGTTCTGGTGCTGGCTAGCGGCCCGCGCGGCGAACGGCAGGCCTGTCGCTCCAAGGAGGAGGGCGCCGCCTGCGGCGAGGAGGAGGCTGCGCCGGTTGGTTTGCCGAGCGGACGGGGCGTGCTGGTCGGGGGATTTCATTGGAGTTCTCCTGGTTGTTGTCGCTGCAGGAGATGAGAGTATCTCAGGATGGGTTTTATTTATGTCAACAGATTCAATTTTTACACTGTGACATATTCACGTTTCGTGCGAGGTTTGTTGGTGCGCCGCGTATTCGGCGTCGGCCGGCGAGGCCGATCAGGCTGGCGATGGCGACGGGTAGGCCGGACGGTTCGGGGATGGGCTGGTAGATCGCCCGGATGCCGGCGATGTCGTCGGCGCCCAGCGCGCGCTGGGGGCCCTGGTAGGTATCGGCCATGATCGAGCCGGCCTGGTCGGAATGGCCGAGCCCGAGGGCGTGGCCGAACTCGTGCAGGGCGACGGTGAAGAGGTCGAAGCTGCCCGCGCCGGCTTTCGGGTCGTCCACCCAGTTGACGCCTTCGGGGCAGAAGGTGGCAGAGGCCGGGTCCTTGTCGAGGCGACAGCGGAAATGCACGTCACCAAACAGGGTGCTGCCGAAGGCCAGGGTGCCGGGCTGGAAGGCGAAGGCCAGGAAATCCATCTTCGGCTGGGACTGCGGCGGCAGCGCGCCGATGAAACGGTAGGCGCCGATGCGGATATCGCCGACGCCGCCCTGTACGGCGTCGCCCGCCCGGGCGCCCGAGTCGGCCACGGGTTGGAGGGTGAGGTTGATGGCGGCGCCGACATTCACGGCGTTGGCCCAGGTGAGCAGGGCGCTGGTCAGGATGGCTTCGACGCGCAGTTCGCGCTGGGCGGCGGTCTCCTTGTCGAGCGGTGCGAGCAGGCTGGCGAGGGGCAGGCTCGGGGTGAGACCGTGCTCCGGATCGGTGGCGAGGTCGGCCACGGTGAGGCCGCTGGCCATGAAGCTGTAGCTGGCGACGCCGGGGATGTGAGGTCCGGCGGGCGGGGCTGCGATGAATTGCTGGAGCTGGCCGGGGCCGGCGGGCGACCACTTGGTGGGCGTGGCGAAATAGGCGAAAGCCCGGGCCTCGTCGGCAAAGGCGAAGCTTGCCAGCAGGGCGACGAAAAAAGCGGGCAGCAGACGATGAGGCCGTGTCATCGCGAGTCTCCGGAATGTGCTCGATGCGCGGTGAAAGATGCGCCAGTCCGGCAGGATCGTAGGCGCCTTTCCCCACGCCGCGCGCCAACTTCAGACGATCCACATCATTTTACGATTGCACTGTGCCCAAGGCTTTTGCAGACGTTGGGTATTCCCGGCCTTTACAAGTCCGACGCACTCGCCTAAATTTACTGACTAACCAGTCAGTCAGTAAATTTCATGGATACCACCGACAGTCATCGCCGCCAGCGCCGCAAGGATGCCCGCCCTGCCGAACTGGCCGCCGCCGCCCTGGCGCTCTTCGTGGAGAAGGGCTTTGCCGCCACGCGCCTGGACGACGTGGCGAGTCGTGCCGGGGTCTCGAAGGGCACGCTCTACCTTTACTTCGACAGCAAGGAAGCCCTGTTCCGCGCGGTGATCGAGGAGTCCATCGTGCCGATGATCGGCGAGGTGGAGGCGATGGTGGCGCAGTTCGAGAACGACCCCGCGCACCTGCTCCGCGCCCTGCTGGTGTTCTGGTGGGAGCGGATCGGGTCCACGGCGCTGGCGGGCACCTGCAAGCTGATGCTGTGCGAGGCGGGCAACTTCCCTGAAGTGGCGGTGTTCCTCAACGAACGGGTCATCGGCCCGTGGCACATGCTGCTCAACCGGGTGATCGAGGCCGGCATGCAGAAGGGCGTGTTCCGGCCGGGCAACCCGGAGAGCGTGCGCCAGATGGTCTTCTCGCCGCTGCTGCTGCAGTCGGTCTGGCAGTGCTCGCTGCCGGTGTGTAGCGGCGCGCGGCCGATGCCTGACAACTATTTCGACACCTTTTTCGACGTGCTCTTCCGCGGCCTGCTGGTCGAGCCCACCGAGGAATCCCAACGATGAACCGACGCATCCTCCTCGGCGCCCTTTCCGTGGCGCTGCTTTCCGCTTGTTCCAAACCCCAGCCGGTGGCCGAAGGGCCGCGGCCGGTGATGGTCCAGAAGCTGGCCTTGTCGTCGGTGCAGGCCGGCGCGTTGTATTCGGGCGAGGTGCGGGCGCGCTACGAATCCGACCTGGCCTTCCGCATCACCGGCAAGATCATCGAGCGCAAGGTGGACGTCGGTGCGGTGGTCAAGCCCGGCCAGCTGCTGGCGCGCCTCGACCCGAGCGACGCCGGCCTCAACGCCGAGGCGGCCAGGGCCCAGCTGGCGGCGGCCCAGAACGAGCTCACCTACGCCAAGGCCGAAGTGGAACGCTACCGGGATCTGGTGGCCAAGAACTTCGTCTCCCGCAGCGTGCTCGACGCCAAGGAGACCAGCTTCAAGTCGGCTGCTGCCCGCGTCGAGCAGGCCCGCGCCCAGGCCACGGTGGCGGGCAATCAGGCCGGTTACACCAGCTTGGTGGCCGATCAGGCCGGGGTGATCACCGCGATCACCGCCGAGGTGGGGCAGGTGGTGAAGGATTCGGCGCCGGTGATGAAGCTCGCCCGGGATGGTGAGCGGGAAGTGCTGATCGCCGTGCCCGAGAGCCGCATCGCCGCGCTGCGCAAGGCGGGGAACATCGAAGTGCGCCTGCTGGCGGCGCCGGATGCGGTGTTCGTCGGCCGGGTGCGCGAGGTGGCGCCGGCGGCCGACGCGGCCACGCGGACTTACGCGGTGCGCGTCACCATCGTCAATGCGACGCCGGAAGTGCAGCTGGGCATGACCGCCAACGTGATCCTGCCCGACGCGGCGGCGGCCGACGGCGGCCTGCTGGTGCCGGCCACGGCGCTCTTCGAGCACGACGGCGGCAGCGCGGTGTGGGTGCTGCAGCCGGAAGGCGAGCTGGTCAAGGCGGTGCTGCGCAAGGTGCAGGTGCGCCAGTTCCGCGAGGACGGCGTGCTGCTGACCGGCGGCGTGCAGCCGGGCGAGACCATCGCCGCGGCGGGCGTTCACAAGATCGTTGCCGGCCAGCTGATGCAGCCGCGCGTGGCGAGCCGTCCGGCGGCCGCCACGGTTGGCGCGGGGGGCTGAGGCGATGGGTTTCAATCTGTCGGAATGGGCGCTGCGCCACCAGCCGCTGGTGCGCTTCCTGATCGTGCTGCTGGCGCTGGTCGGGGTGTTGTCGTACCAGAAGCTCGGCCAGTCGGAAGACCCGCCCTTCACCTTCAAGGTGATGGTGGTGCGCACCGAATGGCCCGGCGCGTCGGCGCGGGAGATGGAAGAGCAGGTGACCGACCGCATCGAGAAGAAGCTGCAGGAGGTGCCCAACGTGGACTACCTGCGCAGCTATTCGCGGCCGGGCGAATCGGTGGTGCTGTTCGTGGCCAAGGATTCGACGCCGGCGAAGGACGTGCCGGACATCTTCTACCAGGTGCGCAAGAAGATCGGCGACATCCGTGGCACGCTGCCGACGACGATCCGCGGGCCGTACTTCAACGACGAGTTCGGTGACGTGTTCGGCAACATCTACGCGTTGACCGGCGATGGCTTCGACTACGCCCAGCTGAAGGCCGAGAGCGACAAGATCCGCGCCGAGCTGCTGCGGGTGCCCAGCGTGGCCAAGGTGGATCTGATCGGCGAGCAGGAGCAGCGCATCTACGTGTCACTCTCCAACGCGCGGCTGGCGACGCTGGGGCTGGACGTGCAGACGGTGACGACCGCCATGGCCCAGCAGAACGCGGTGGTGCCCGGCGGTTATTTCGAGACCAAGGACGAGCGGATCTACCTGCGCCCGAGCGGCGCCTTCGACACCGTCGAGGCGATCCGCGACATGACGATCCGGGCCGGCGGGCGCGAGCTGCGCATCGGCGACATCGCCACCGTGCGGCGCGGTTTCGTCGAGCCGCCGGCGCCGGGCTTCCGCTTCCAGGGGCAGGACGCGCTGGGCCTTGGCGTGTCGATGGCGAAGGGCGGCGACATCATCGCCCTGGGCGCCAACCTCAAGGAAACGACCGCCCGCATCCAGGCCAACCTGCCGGTGGGCATGGAGCTGAAGGAAGTCGCCAGCCAGCCGGAAGCCGTGCAGCGCTCGATCAGCGAGTTCGTCCATTCGCTGGCCGAGGCGGTCATCATCGTGCTGGTGGTGTGCTTCTTCTCGCTGGGGCTGCGCACCGGGCTGGTGGTGGCGCTTTCGATTCCGCTGGTGCTGGCGGTCACCTTCTTCGGGATGCGGCTGTTTGACGTGGGTCTGCACAAGATCTCGCTGGGCGCGCTGATCCTGGCGCTGGGCCTCTTGGTGGACGACGCGATCATCGCCGTCGAGATGATGCTGGTGAAGATGGAGCAGGGCTGGGAGCGCAGCAAGGCCGCGGCTTTTGCCTACACCAGCACCGCGGGGCCGATGCTGTCGGGCACGCTGGTGACGGTGGCGGGCTTCCTGCCCATCGCCACGGCGCAGTCGTCCACCGGCGAATACACCCGCTCGATCTTCCAGGTGAATGCGATCGCGCTGCTGGCGTCGTGGCTGGCGGCGGTGATCGTGGTGCCTTACCTGGGCTACGTGCTGCTGCCGGATCCGCGCGGGCCGAAGAAGCCGAGCTGGTTTTCGAAGCGTTTCCCGCGGATTGATGCCTTCAAGGACCGCATCGGCCTGGGTGATCCGCACATCGAGGGCGACGAGGATTCGGTGTTCCGCACCCCGTTCTACAACCGCTTCCGGGCAGTGGTGGATTGGTGCGTGGCGCGGCGCTGGGTGGTGATCGGCACCACGCTGGCGATCTTCGCGACGGCCCTCGTCGGCTTCGGGATGGTTCAGCAGCAGTTCTTCCCGAACTCGACGCGGCTTGAGCTGCTGATCGACCTGCGTCTGCCGGAGGGCGCCAGCCTGCGGGCGACCAAGGCGGAAGTCGAAAAGCTGGAAGAGGTGTTGAAGAACGAGAAGGGCATCCACAATTACGTGGCCTACGTGGGCACCGGCAGCCCGCGCTTCTATCTGCCGCTGGACCAGCAACTGCCGGCCGCCAACTTTGCGCAGTTTGTGGTGCTGACCGACAGCATCGCCAGCCGCGAGGCGCTGCGCGAGCGGATGATCGAGCTGTTCCGCAAGGAATTCCCGAACCTGCGCGCCAACGTCACCCGGCTGGAAAACGGCCCGCCGGTGGGCTTCCCGGTGCAGTTCCGGGTGAGCGGGCCGGACATCCCGACGGTACGCAAGTACGCCGCCGAGGTGGCCGACGTGATGCGTGGCAACGTCAATCTGTCGGATGTGCAGCTGGACTGGGATGAGCAATCCAAGGTGCTGCGCGTCGAGGTGGATCAGCGTAAGGCGCGGC
The DNA here is from genome assembly GCF_937894855.1 of uncultured Zoogloea sp. Lineage (NCBI taxonomy): Bacteria > Pseudomonadati > Pseudomonadota > Betaproteobacteria > Rhodocyclales > Zoogloeaceae > Zoogloea > uncultured Zoogloea sp. The sequence continues at coordinate 16,403 of NZ_CALAYQ010000137.1, read as the reverse complement.
TGCTCGGCCTGACCACCCAGGACGTGGCCAACTTCCTCAACAGCAGCCAGCGCGGCCTGGTGGCGACGAGCTACCGGGAAGGCATCGAGTCCATCGACGTGGTGCTGCGCGGCGACGCCTTCGAGCGCGACAAGCTCTCGCTGGTGGCCGAACTGGCGATCCCGACCCGGGCCGGCAAATCCGTGCCGCTGACCCAGGTCGCCACCGTCGGCTACGCCTACGAGCAGGGCCTGGTGTGGCGGCGCAACCGGGAACCGAGCATCACCGTGCGGGGGCAGATCTACGTGAATGGGGTCCAGGCGCCCACCGTCACCGCCCAGGTGGCGCCGCAGCTGGAGCCGATCCGGGCCAAGCTGCCGGCCGGCTATCGCATCGAGACCGGCGGCGCGGTGGAAGAGAGCGCCAAGGGCCAGAGCTCGGTGAATGCGGGCTTCCCGCTGTTCCTGGGCGTCGTCTTTACCGTGCTGATGGTGCAGCTGGGCAGCTTCTCGCGTACGACGATGGTGGTGCTCACCGCGCCGCTGGGGCTGATCGGGGTGGTGCTGTTCCTGCTGCTGTTCAACCAGCCCTTCGGCTTCGTGGCGATGCTGGGCACCATCGCGTTGTTCGGGATGATCATGCGCAACTCGGTGATTCTGGTGGATCAGATCGAGCAGGACGTGGAGAAGGGGCTGTCGATCTGGAACGCCATCGTGGAGTCGGCGGTGCGACGGCTGCGGCCGATCGCGCTCACCGCAGCGGCGGCCGTGCTGGCGATGATCCCGCTCACCCGCAGCGCCTTTTTCGGGCCGATGGCGGTGGCGATCATGGGCGGCCTGATCGTCGCCACGCTGCTCACCCTGCTGTTCGTGCCGGCGCTGTACGCGGCGTGGTATCGCGTCCGGCGCGAGCCGGATGAACTGCGCAGTGCACAAGTAAGCTAGAATCCGAAAGTTTTTATGCGGATCATAAATATTAGCTTCTGCTAATATTATTCGGGGAGCCCCAAATGAATTACGAACAAGCACGGTTCAATATGGTCGAGCAGCAGATCCGCCCCTGGGAGGTGCTGGATTTTGGCGTGCTCGACACGCTGATGAGTGTCCGCCGCGAGGAGTTCGTGCCGGAAGTCTACAAGTCGCTCGCCCTGTCCGAAGCCGAGATTCCCCTCGGCAACGGCGGCAGCATGCTGATCCCGGTGATCGAGGGCAAGGTGCTGCAGGCCGTGCAGGTCAAGCGTTCCGACAAGGTGCTCGAAATCGGCGCCGGTTCCGGCTACTTCGCCGCCCTGCTGGCTGCCAAGGCCGAGTGGGTGCGCACGGTCGACATCGAGCCGGCCCTGGTCAACATGGCCCACGACAACCTCAAGCGCTACGGCGTCGAGAACGTCATCGTCGAGGAAGGTGATGCCGTGCGCGGCTGGGCCGGCGGCGCGCCTTACGACCTGATCGTCGTCTCCGGCGGTGTGCCTTACGTGCCCGAAACCCTGCTGCAGCAGGTCAAGGTCGGTGGCCGTCTGTTCGCCTTCGTGGGCGAAGCGCCGCTGATGACTGCCCAGCTCATCACCCACGTGGCCGAAGGCAAGTTCCGCACCGAGTCCCTCTTCGAGAACCTCGTGCCGATGATGCGCAACGCGCCCCAGAAGAGCCATTTCAAGTTCTGAGCCCCGTTACCCGATGAAGCACATCACCCCGCCACAACTGGCCGAATGGCTGCAGGACGCGACCCGTCCTGCGCCTTTTCTCCTCGATGTCCGCGAGCCCTCCGAGTTCGCCTACTGTGCTATCGCGGGCTCGGTGCCGATGCCGATGGCCAGCGTGCCGGCGCGGATGCAGGAGCTGCCTGACGACGCCGAGATCGTGGTGATCTGTCACCACGGCGGGCGGAGCATGCAGGTGGCGATGTTCCTGGAGCGCCAGGGCTTTGGCGAGGTGATCAACCTCGCCGGCGGCGTGGCCCAGTGGGCCCAGCAGGTCGACCCTGCGATGCCCCAGTATTGAGACGTGCGAAACGAGTGACGGAGAACGCGATGAGACGGGTTGCAGGACGTGTAGTGCTGGCGATGGCGGCAGGGTTCGCGGCGGGTGGAGCGTGGGCGGCGGATCTCGAACAGGTTTACCGGGATGCCCTGTCCTATGACGCGGCGCTGGCAAGTGCCCGCGCGTCCCTCGAGGCCGGTCGTGAAAAGCTGCCCCAGGGGCGTGCCGGCCTGCTGCCGTCACTCAATCTCACCGGCAACTCCAGCTGGAACGACGTCGACCTCAAGCACTACGACGTCACCCGTGGCTACAACAGCAACGGCTGGCAGGTCCAGCTCACCCAGCCGCTGTTCCGCTGGCAGAACTGGGTGCAGTACAAGCAGGGCGAGATGCAGGTGGCCCTGGCCGAGGCCCAGTACCAGCTGGCCCGTCAGGATCTGACCCTGCGGGCCGCCCAGGCCTACTTCGACGTGCTGGTCGCCCAGGACGTGCTGGCCGCGGCCAGCGCGCTGCACGAGGCCAACACCCAGCAGCTGGCGCTGGCGAAGAAGAGCTTCGAGGTGGGCACGGTCACCGTCACCGACGTCCATGAAGCCCAGTCCCGCGCCGATCTGTCGTCGGCCCAGGTGATCGCCGCCGAGAGCGATCTGGCCGTCAAGCGTCATGCCCTGCTGGTGCTCACCGGCAAGGAGCCCGACGCCCTGAAGGGCCTACGCAAGGGCGTGGCCCTCAGCCGTCCCGAGCCGGCCGACATCCAGGCGTGGGTGAATTCCGCCGAGAACGGCAGCTACACCGTGCAGGCCGCCCAGGTGGCCCAGGAAATCTCCCAGCGGGAAGTCGAGCGTAACCGCGCCGGCCACCTGCCGACCGTCGATCTGGTGGCGAGCTATGGCAACACGGCGTCGTCCACCGCGCCCCTGTCGGCGCTCACGCCGATCCGCACCAGCACTGATTCCACCGTCGTCGGCGTGCAGCTCGCGCTGCCGTTGTTCCAGGGTGGCAGCGTGAGTTCCCGCGTCCGCGAGGCCTCCGCCCTGCGTGACAAGGCCAGCGCCGATCTCGACAACGCCCGCCGCACCGCCGCCCAGAACGCCCGCCAGGCCTACCTGGGCGTGACCAGCGGGCTGGCTCAGGTGAAGGCTTTCGAGGCCGCTCAGGTGTCGTCCCGCTCGGCCCTCGACGCCAACAAGCTCGGCTACGAGGTGGGCGTGCGGATCAACATCGACGTGCTCAACGCCCAGAGCCAGCTCTACGACACGCTGCAGAAGCTCTCCAAGGCCCGCTACGACACCCTGCTGGCCCAGCTCAAGCTGAAGGCCGCGGCGGGTACGCTGGGTGACGAAGACATCAAGGCGATCAACGGCTTGCTCGACTGAGCCATTTGGCCTGCTTATGGGCAGGTGATGCTCCGCCTCATGACAGACGGCCGCTGAAGAGCGGCCGTCTGGTTTTTGTGCGTCCCGATGAGGTGTCGGTGCCTGCTCAGGGTTTGGCGCTGCCTTCGAGCTTTGCCAGCTGGGCCTTGGCGTCGCCCGCTTCGGCGAAGTTCGGGTCGAGCTTGAGGGCTGTCTTGAACGCGGTGACCGCATCCCGCGTACGGCCGGCCGCCGCGTAGGCGGAGCCCAGGTGGTAGTGGACGCCGGCAGACTGGCGGCCTTCCGCGTGACTGACCTTCTCCAGCACCTTGATGGCTTCAGCCGATTCGCCCCGCTTGAAATGCACCCAGCCCAGGGTGTCCTGGAAGTCGCCCACCTTTGGCGCCAGGGCGACGGCCTTGCGGGCCCATTCGAGCACCGCGTCGGAGGGCTTGTTGGCCGGGTCGCTGGCGGCCATCCAGGCCATGTTGTTGTAAGGCAGCGGCAGATCGGGGTTGAGCCGGACAGCGGCCTGGTAGGCGGCCTGGGCTTCGCGGAGCTGCCCGGCCTGCTGCTGGGCCATGCCGAGCTTGAGCTGGGCGTCGTAGAGCTTGGGCTGGGCTCGGGCGACGGCCTGATATTCGCCGACCGCCTGTTTGACTTCGCCCTGGGCCAGGAAGACGTCGCCCTTGGCGAGGCGGGCCGGGTAGTAATCGGCGTTGGTTGTCAGGGCGCGGTCGTAGGCGGCGTGGGCGGCCTTGTAGCTCTGCTGCATCTGATGCGCGCGGCCCAGGCCGTGCTGGGGCAGCGGGTTGCCGGGTGACAGCCTGGCGGATTCCTCGAACTCGCGGATGGCCTTGTCCGGCGCTTTCTTGTCCAGCCAGATCGTGCCCAGGGCGTAATGGGCGCCGCCGAGCTTGGGGTTGATCTGCAGGGCGCGGCGGTAGAAGTCGGCGGCCACGTCGATGTTGTGACGGACGTTGTAGTTCAGGTCGCCCAGATCCACCAGCGGGATGGCGGCGCGGGCGTCGGCGGCGATGGCGGCCTTCCACGCCTTTTCGGCTTCCGGGTAGTTCTTCTGGGCGTATTGCCAGCGCCCCCAGGCGGTCAGCGCGTCGGCGCTTTTCGGGGCGATGTCGAGGGCCTGCTTGAGCCACTTGCGCACGTCGTCCGGCAGGTTGCGGATACGGGCTGATTCGGCATGACCGAGGGCGGGTAGCGGCGACTGGGGATTGATCTGGGCGGCTTCGTTGAAGAGGGCCTCGGCGCGCGGATAGTCGAGCTTTCGCAGGGCTTCGTGGCCGGCGCGGAGCTTTTCGCTGAAGGGGGTTTCCTTGGCGGTGGCAGGCGATTCGAAACGGGTCGCGCCGCTTTCCGACATTTCGAGCAGTGCGTGGGCCGGGCTGCCGGCCAGGGTGAGGAGGGCGAGGAGCAGGGTGCCAGCAGCGCGTTTTTTCATGATCCCGGACAGGTGGCAAGAGGAGGGCTTAGTTTGCCAGACTCCAAAAGAAACAACCCCATTCAGGTTGTCCTGAATGGGGTTGGTGTCACAGCGGCCGGATGATCAGGCGCGCTTGCGGCGGGACAGGCCCATGCCAGCCATCGCCAGGCTCAGCAGGCCCAGGGTGGCGGGTTCGGGCACGCCGGTCGGCGGGGGCGGGGGCAGCAGCACGCCGCTGGCCGAGGAGCCGAAACCGAAGATGAAGGTGTCGGGCGCGCCGGTGGTCGGATCGCAGCCGGTCAGGCCAGAGGCGCAGGAGCCGTAGGAGTACAGGGCGATATCGACGGTGGAGGCGTCGCCGTCGACCAGGCTACGGGCGGCATCGGCGGTTGCCTTGTTCGGGGCCACGCCGTAATAGGTGGCGAACACGCGGGTGGCGCCATTGGCCAGGGCTTCGAATTCGAAGTCGAACAGGGCGCCCTGGTCAGAGCTGGCGGAGCCTTGCAGGTTGCCGCTCTGGGAGTTGACGTAGTTGGTGTTCGTCAGGCCGTAGGACGAGAACGAGAACGGGTTGCCGGAGTTGAAGCCGTTGTTGTCGGTCTTGCGGACGTTGCTGCCGTTGGCGATGCCGAGCAGCGCGGGCACGCCCTGGATGCTGACGGATTCGTGGCCCGGGCTGGGGATGTCCCAGTCCATCACGCGACGGTAGACCAGATCGCCCGCGGCCAGATCGGCGCCGGTCAGGTTGGTGATCTTGACGACGGTTTCGTACAGGTACGGGGTGGTGGCCAGGGGGTGGTAGTCGTGGGTGACCTGCAGGATCGTGGCGCCCGCGGAGTTCAGCACGTTCACGACCGAGACCGCGCTGTTGGCGGTCGAGGTGAAGCTGACCAGCGACAGGTTGGCGGTGCCGACAGAGCTGTTGGCGTAGCCGGCCTGGCCGGTGCTGGCGATGCCGACGCCCCAGCCTTCGCAGGTGCAGCCCGGCGAGGTGGAATCGGAGTTGGTGGTCATCGAGCGCAGGCCGACGATGGAGGTGCCGCTGCCCGCTGCGCTGGTGCCGCCGCTGACGTTCAGGTCGCCGAGGTCGCGGACGCCGATCTGCACGGTGCCGTTGTCGATGATGGCCGCGGCGTTGGCGCCGCCTGCCACGAGGCCGGTGGCTGCGAGCAGCACGGCCATGGAGAGTTTGCTGGCTTTCATAACCGGGGTAACTCCTTGATTTATGACGATTGACGATGAGGGTGCTTGAGCGAAAGGTGCGCGCCTGGGTCTGAGCGCCTGGGTGTGCGTACCGTGCCTAAAATGAGCAACAAGCATGCCAGAATCGAAAAATTTAACAAAGACAATGGGTTGTGTATCTTTATGTAAAGGTTTGGCTGTATTTTGTAAAAATCGTCGACAATTGACTGAAACGATAAAATTACCTTATCGAAGCGGCGGGTCGGAATCCGCATTACCATTCCGTCCTTTCGCCATGCGGGCCCGGTGCAGGGCCGCGATCCGAGAGGCATGAGATTCAATGAGCACGAAAATTCTTGACCTGCGCGACTTCATCGCCCGTCTGGAACAGCTGGGGGAGTTGCGCCGGGTGAGCGTCGAGGTCGATCCACACCTGGAGATGACCGAGATCTGTGACCGGGTGCTGCGCGCCGGCGGCCCGGCGATCCTGTTCGAGAAGCCCAAGGGCTACGACATGCCGGTGCTGGCCAACCTGTTCGGTACGCCCCAGCGGGTGGCGCTGGGCATGGGCGAGAGCGGCGACGACTGGCAGAGCGCCCTGCGCGAGACCGGGAAGCTGCTGGCTTTCCTGAAGGAGCCGGAGCCGCCCAAGGGGCTGAAGGACGCCTGGGAGAAGCTGCCGGTGTTCAAGCAGGTGCTCAACATGTCGCCGAAGACGGTGTCGTCGGCGCCGTGTCAGCAGGTGGTGAAGGAAGGGGCGGACGTGGATCTGGGCCGCCTGCCGATCCAGCACTGCTGGCCGGGCGACGTGGCGCCGCTGATCACCTGGGGGCTGGTGGTGACCCGTGGCCCCAGCAAGACGCGGCAGAACCTGGGCATCTACCGGCAGCAGGTGCTGGGCCCCAACAAGGTCATCATGCGCTGGCTCGCCCACCGGGGCGGCGCGCTGGATTATCTGGAGCACCAGAAGGCCAATCCGGGCCAGCCTTTCCCGGTGGCGGTGGTGCTGGGCTGCGATCCGGCGACGATCCTCGGGGCGGTGACGCCGGTGCCCGATTCATTGTCTGAATACCAGTTTGCCGGCCTGCTGCGCGGCGCCAAGACCGAGCTGGTGAAGTGCATCGGCTCCGATCTGCAAGTGCCGGCGTCGGCCGAGATCATCCTCGAAGGCGTGATCCACCCGGGCGAGACCGCACTCGAAGGCCCCTACGGCGACCACACCGGCTATTACAACGAGCAGGCCGAATTTCCGGTGTTCACCATCGAGCGCATCACCCATCGGCGCGACCCGATCTATCACAGCACCTACACCGGCAAGCCGCCCGACGAGCCGGCGATGCTGGGCGTGGCGCTCAACGAGGTGTTTGTGCCGCTCCTGCAGAAGCAGTTCACCGAGATCGTCGACTTCTATCTGCCGCCGGAGGGCTGCTCGTACCGGCTGGCGGTGGTGAGCATCCGCAAGCAGTACCCCGGCCACGCCAAGCGGGTGATGTTCGGGATCTGGAGCTTCCTGCGCCAGTTCATGTACACCAAGTTCATCATCGTGGTGGATGACGACGTGAACATCCGCGACTGGAAGGAAGTGATCTGGGCGCTTACCACCCGGATGGACGGCACCCGCGACACCACGCTGGTGGACAACACCCCCATCGACTACCTGGACTTCGCCAGCCCGGTGGCCGGCCTGGGCTCCAAGATGGGCCTCGATGCCACCAACAAGTGGCCGGGCGAGACCAACCGCGAGTGGGGTCGGGCGATCGAGATGAGCCCGGAGGTGAAGCAGCGGGTGGACGAGATGTGGAGCAGTCTGGGGTTGTGAGCTGTGCATCCAGCCGTCGCGCTGCGCAGCGGCGGGAGAGGTGGGTTCAGTTGCCGAGCCGTCGGCGCCGCAGCGCGCCGAGTGCCGCAAGGCCGGTGAGCCCGAGCAGCGCGGTGGCGGGTTCCGGAATGTGGGTGGCCTGCCCGCTGACCTCGGCGAGCAGGGTGGCCGGGCCGGTGTAGGGCGAGATCGTCCAGCCGTCGGTGGCCGAGAACACCGGCTCGGTGGTCGAGATTCGCACGCCGGGCAGGCTCGCCGAGTTGCCGGCGCTGAAGTCGTAGGTGATGGTCGGGTCCAGGGCCGGCGTGGCGGCGAGGTAGGGTGTCATGTCGATCAGCGCATAGAGTTCGCTGACGGTGCTCTCGAACAGGGGTACCCGGTAGGGGGTGCTGCCGATCGTCAGATAGATGCCGTAGGCCAGATCATCCAGCCGGTAGCCGGTGCCATCCCAGGACATGAAGTACTCGATGGCGAGCGGGTCGGGCAGCTTCTTGCCGGCCTGGAAGAAGCCGATCGCCTTTGCGCCGCCGTTGTCCTCCAGGGGCACCTTCACGGTTTCGCCTTTCTTGCAGGCTTTGCTGCCGGTGTCGTATTTGCCGCCCTTGCTGTCGAAGCGCGCCCAGTACACCGTACCGTCTCCCGGGCAGTTCATCTCTTCGGTGTTCTTGATCTCGCCGCCGATGGCGGGCGTCGTCAGGCCGATGGCGAGCAGTGTCGCTGCGCCAGATTGAACGCTCATTTGCATGTGTCTTCCCCTTGTTCGTTATGGGCCGCCGCCAGGGCGGGGCGAACGAAGCTTGGGGTGAGGGCGGTTCCAGATCGGTTACAGCGGCGACAAACAAAAACGGCAGCCGGTGGGGCTGCCGTTTTTGTGTGGCCGGTCAGACGCGTTCAGCGTTTGCGACGCACCACAGCGAGGGCCGCCAAGGCGCCACCGATGAGGGCCAGGGAGGCCGGTTCGGGCACGCCGGTACCGGGATCGGCGATGCCCTGGATGCCGACGGTGAAGCCGTGCCAGTTCTCGCTGGTATCGGTGAAGGTGATCGAGGTGAAGTCGCCCAGCAACTCGATGACGCCGTGCATCTCGCCGCTGCCGGTGAAGCCGGTGCCCCCTGCGTTGACGAGGGCCGTGCCGCAGCCCCAGTAGCCACAGCCTTCACTGAGGACGGTGATGGGGGCGCCGAAATCGACGACATTGCCGTTCCAGCTGGTCAGGGCGATCAGCGGGTTGTGGACGCTCTGGCTGAAGGTGATGGTCTTGGCCCCGCCTCGATTGAGTCCGATCAGATCAACGGTGGCCGGTGCATTGTCGACGGTTGCACTGGTGTAGGTGGCCGGATTGGTCCAGTAGAAGGTGCCGCCACTGAGCTGGGCGAAGCTGTAGAGGCCGGTGAAGGTGACGCCGACGGTATCCGTGCCGGTGGTGATGCTGCCGGTGACGCCGGAGGCGGAGGACATCTCGCTGGTCCAATCGGTCCAGTAAGCGGGGGCGGCGAAGGCCGCGGGGGCCGCAAGGGCGGCGACGAGGGCGGTGGTGATGAGGCGCATGATGAGCTCCTGCTCGGTTGAGCGTGAATTTCGAAGTTACGAAAATTCGAGCAATTTCTGCGCCAGATTTAAAATTTATGCAAAAAACGGCGAAATCGCCTTTTTCGTCAAGAGGCTGGAAAAAATCGCTGGGCGGGGCCAAGCGTAGCCCGGTGAAGGATTGTAAAAACCTTCGGCAGCTGTCTTGCGTGGGGCGGGTGGAGCGGCTAAGAGGGCGCCGGCCGGGACGACGGAAAGGGTGTGTCTTCCGTCGTCCCGGCGATGGGGTGGCTTATTCGGCGGCGGGGGCCTTGGCAGGGCGGGCGGGGCTGGCGGTTTCGCGGGCGATCTTCCACTGGCCGTCGGCCTTCACCCATTCGAGCTGCTTTCGCACCGTGTCCTTGTACTGGGCGGCGGTGTAGTGCTGGGTGAATTGCACGACCACGCGGCTGGCGTCGCTGCTGCGGGTCGTCAGGTTGTCGATGCGGATGCGCGGCGACTTGGCCTGGGTGACGCGCTGGCGCCGCTCGGCTTCCCAGTCGGCGGTGCTGCGGCCTTTGCCAGGCTGGAAGTCGGTGGTGTAAACGGCGCGGTAGGCGTCGAAGTTGCCGGCGGTCCAGGCGCTGGTCCAGGCGTCGATGCGGGCGCGGATGGCCGGGTCGATGCTGACGGCCGGTTCGATCAGCTCGATCTGCGGTGCCGGCGCGGCTTCGACCACGTGCGCGGGCGCGGCGGCCAGGGCGGGAGACTCATAGCGGGTGCCGAGGAGCTCCGGGGCGATCGGCGCGGGGCGGTAGCGGCTGCGCAGGGCTTCCCGCAGTTCGCCGGCGAGGCCGAGCAGCTGGGCCTGGAGGGTGGTCTGCTGGGCGCGGTTGTCCACCAGGTTGCGCTGGGCGTCGAAGAGGTCGCCCTGGGCGATGGAGAGGTCGTTGAGCGAGCGCCGGCCGGCCTCGAAGTGCAGCTCGTAAGCCCCGGCCACCCGCTGGGCGGCGGCGACGCGCTGTTCGAGCTGGGGCGCGATGCCGCGGGCTTCGGTGTATTGGCGGTACAGATCCGTGATGTCCTTCGAGACCTTCATCATCAGGTCGTCGGCGTCGGCCTGGGCGGCCTGGTGGCGCTCGACGGCCTCGGTGTGGCGGCCGATGTTCTTGCCACCGAGGGGGATGTCGAGGTTCACGCCCAGCTGTGCGGCGCGCTGGGTGTCGGCCGTGGGGACGGGGATCGTGGTGTTGTCGAGGCGCTTGCTGTAAGACAGATCCACCGACGGGAAGAACAGGCCGCGGGCTGCGCCCACGTCGGCCTGGCGGGCGGCGGTGCGCTGGAGTGCGGCGCGCAGGCGCGGGTTGCGTTCGTGGATGCGCTCGACCAGGGCGTCCACCGGGTCGGCGCCAGCGAGGGCCGGGGCCGGCAGGATCGACGGGGCGACGAGGCTGTCGGGCGCTTCGCCGGTGAGCAGGCGGTAGCGGTACTCGGCGGTGCCGAGCTGGGCGCGCAGCTGGCCCAGCAGGGTGCGGTTCTGGATCAGGCGCACGCGCATCAGGTCGAGCTCGGACGACGCGATGCGGCCGGCGTCCACCCGGTGGGCGACGTTGGCCTCGACCCGCTCCTGGCTGGCGATGGTGGCCTGCAGGCTGGTGATGAGCTGGCGCAGGCGCACCACGTCGCTGTAGTTCTCGGTGATCTCGTAGGCGACCTGCTCGAGCACGTTGTCCAGGTCGGCGTCGGCGGCGTCGCGGGTAAAGCCGGCGGCGCGCAGCCGGTTGGTGTCGGTGGCGCCGTTGAAGATGTTCCAGCGCACGGTGGCGTCGGTACGCCGGACGTTGCGGTCGATGGGCGTGCCGAGGGTCTCGTCGCGGGAATCGGAGTTGCGGTAGCTGAGGCCGACGCTGGGCAGGAAGTCGGAGCGCACCTGCACGACCTGGGCTTCGGCGGCGCGCAGCAGCGCCTGGGCGGAGCGCACGCTGGGCTGCTGCAGGAGCACCTTGTCCACCACCGCCGGCAGCGGTTCGGCGTGGGCGATGCCGGCGGCAAGGCCCAGGCCGAGGGTGGCCAGGATGGCGGCGAGACGGGTGCGGCGGTGGGGGCGGGCGTTCGGGTTCGGGCTCATCAGCGTTCGCGCAGGGATTTGTCGAGGGTCTTGACGATGGGCTTCAGCATGTATTCCATCATCGTGCGCTTGCCGGTCTGGATGCTGGCGTCGGCGGCCATGCCCGGGGAGATGGTGAGGTGCTCCGCAGGGTCGCCGAGGTAGTTCTTTTCGGCTTCGAGGAGGACTTCGAAGTAGGTTTCCTTCTTCTCGCCATCGACCACCGCGTCGGCGCCCACGCGCACGACCTTGCCGGGCAGCGAGCCGAAGATCGACGAATCGTAGGCGGTCACCCGGATGCGGGCATCCTGGCCGGGCTTGAGGAAGGCGATGTCGGACGGCTTGACCTTGGCGGTGATGAGCAGGCGGTCTTCGGCGGGCACGACTTCCATGATGGTCTCGCCGGCCTTCACCACGCCGCCCACGGTGTTGACGAGCAGGCGATTGACCACGCCGTCCATCGGGGCGCGCATCTCGCGGCGGGCGACGCGGTCGTTGCGGCCGGTGAGCTGCTCGCTGATCTGGGCAGCGCGCAGTTCGGCTTCGGATTTCTCCTTGCTGATCTCGGCGAAGAAGCGGGAGCGGGTCTCCGACAGGCGGGCCTGGGCTTCGGCCACCGCGGCCTGGATGCGGCCGATGGCGATGCGGGTGGTTTCCAGTTCGCCCTTCTGGCTGGAGTAGCGCTGCTGGGCGTTCAGCAGGTCGGCCTTGGCGCCGGCGCCGTTGGCAGCGAGGCGCTCCTCGATGGCCAGGGTTTCCCGGGCCGGGCCGATGGATTCGCTGATGGCCTGGTGGCGGGCACGGGCTTCGGCCAGCTCCTGCTGACGCTGGGTGACCTGGCGGGAGAGCGTTTCGAGGGTGTTCTCGCGCTCCTGGCGGCGGGTCTGCCACAGGTTGCGCTGTTCGCGGACGAGATCCGGCGCGTTCTTCTCGAGGTCGGGCGGGAAGTTCGGCGCGGCGTTGCGGGCTTCGGCGTCGAGGCGTGCGATGGCCGCCTGGGCGCCCCACAGGCCTTGCTGGGCTTCGCCCTGTTCGGCGTTGAACTGCAGGTTCTGGACGATGGCGAGCACGTCGCCCTTCTTGACCACCGCACCTTCACGCACGTTGAGCGCCTGGAGGATGCCGCCTTCCATGCTCTGGATCTGCTGCAGGCGGCTGGAGGGCACCACCGTGCCGACGGCATTCACCGAGATGTCGAGGGGCGCAAAGCTCATCCACGCAAAGAAGATCACGAAGAAGGCGGCCGTGGTGCCGAGCAGGATCATCACGGCCTTGCGGGGGCCGCGGTCGAAATCCGGATGGCTGCTGATGGGTTCTGCCTCGATGCGGGGCTGGGCGGACTGGAAAGCGAGTTTCATGCTGCGGCCTCCCGGGGGGCGACCGGTGCCGGCCCGCCCTGCAGTTTGCGAAGGACTTCATTGCGGGGGCCGTCGAGGACAACCCGGCCCTGGTCGAGCACCACCAGCCGATCCACCAGCGGCAGCATGGCCGTGCGGTGGGTGACCAGGAGCATGGTGGTGCCCTTGATGTTGCGCAGGTTCTCGATCAGGCGGGCTTCGGTGGCCGGGTCCATCATGCTGGAGGGCTCGTCGAGGAGCAGCATGCGCGGCTGCTGGACCAGGGCGCGGGCGATGGACACCGCCTGACGCTGGCCGCCGGAGAGGCGTTCGCCCCGCTCGCCAACCTGGGTGCCGAGGCCGTTGGGCATCTGGGCGAGGGTTTCGTCCAGGCACGACAGGCGCAGGGCTTCGAGCATGTCGGCGTCGCTCACCTGGGCGCTGCCGAGGAGGATGTTCTCGCGGATGTCGCCGTGGAACAGCACCACGTCCTGGGGTACGTAGCCCACCTGGCGGCGCAGGCTCTGGGGTTCGAGTTGGTTTACCGCCATGCCATCCACCATCACCGCGCCCTGGTCGGGGCTGTAGAGGTTGAGGAGCAGCTTGAACAGGGTGCTCTTGCCGGAGCCGATGCGGCCGATGAAGCCGACCTTCTCGCCCGGACGGATGGTGAGGTTGAGGCCCTTCAGCAGCGGCGCCGAGTTGGGGTAGGCGAAGTGGGCGTCGCGGAAGTCGATGCGGCCCGACATGCGCGGCAGGTGCAGGCTGTCGGTGGTCTCGTCGGTGGGCGCCTCCATGATCTTGTCGAGGGCGTCGATGGCCTGGCGGGTCTGCTCGTAGCGCACGATGAGCGCGGCGATCTGGGTGGCCGGGGTGATGGCGCGGGTGGCGAGCATCGAGCACGCGATGAGCTGGCCCATGGTCAGGTCGCCGGAGCTGATCATCAGCGCGCCGAACATTACCAGCAGGATCGAATCCAGGTTGGTGACCAGCAGAGACATGTAGGTGCCGAAGGACGTCCACTCGCGCATCTGCACCGAGTTCTCGGAGATCTTGACGGTCAGCATCTCCCACTGGCGGCGGGCCCAGGCTTCGGCGCCGAGGGTCTTGATGGTGTCGACCCCGTTCATCACTTCAAAGAGGTGGGCGGTGCGCTGGGCCGATTCCTGCATGTTGGCGCCGAGGATGCGGGTGAGCGGCTTGCGGATCATGAACGACACGAAGATCGTCACCGGGATCAGGAGCAGCGGCACCAGCACCAGCCAGTGGCCGATGATCCCGATCAGCACCAGGAAGAACAGCATGAAGGGCACGTCGCCCAGCACCGTGAGGGTGGATGAGGTGACGAACTCACGCACCGATTCGAAATCCCGCACGATGTTGGCGAGCACCCCGCCAGAGGCCGGGCGGGCCGCCGCGCGCAGGCGCAGTGCCTGGGCGAACACGTGGGATGACATGGCCACGTCGGCCTTGCGGGCGGCGGATTCGAGCAGGTAGCTGCGCAGCATCTTGATGACCAGGTCGAACAGGGCCACCACCACCACCGCGCCGGTGAGCACCCACAGGCTGTCCAGCGCGTTGTTGGGCACCACGCGGTCGTACACCGACATCGTGTAGAACGGGATCACCGCCGCGAAGACGTTGGTCAGCACCGTGGCCAGCAGCGCCCAGCCGTAGATCGGCTTGTTGGCCAGCAGGGTGTCCCAGAACCAGCGGCGCGGGCGGGGCAGGTGGTAGAGCAGGCTGCGGGTGTCGAAGAACACCATCGGCCGCACGAACCAGGCGGCGCCCGGGTGTTCGGCCACCACCTGCTCGAGCCCTAGCTTGACGGTGCCCTGGATGCCCGCCTGCACGCATTCGAAGGTGTCGCCATCGCGGCGCAGCAGCACCAGCGGATCGCCCCCTTCGGCACTGAACACCATCGCCGGCAGCTCCGACGGCTTGAATTCCGGCACGCCCTTCTTTGCGCGGCTCAGCGACAGGCCGCCGCGACGGGCGCACTCGTGCATCTGGGCTTCGGTGATGCAGCCATCCACCACCGGCGTATCGGCCAGCAGCTGCATCGGATCGGCGCGTTTTCCAAAGAAGTGGGCCAGAAACTGCAACTGGTCGATGACCCCGTCGACCGAAGCTGCGCCGGGTGTTGAAGAAGGGGATTCGCGCATGGGCTGGGTTCTCAATAGGGCGTCTGGGGCTGCCGTCCGGATCGGCGGAAGAGGGGCCGACCGGGGCTGGGGCAGCAGGCTTTCCCAAGGTTGCGCACGGCTTTCGAGGCGCCGTGGCAACGGTCAGGTGGCGATGGTGCCATAAGGTGCCATATGGCAAATGTTAAAAAGTCACGAGTATTCGTTTTGCAAAATTCACGCCGGGTTGTTTGTGACAAATTTCCTGTCTTTGGTATGGGCGGGATTAGGCAAATTGACTGAATTTGACGATTGCTATGTTTTTGTGGGCAGTGTTCTGGCGCTCCCGAGGGTGGTCGGATAAAAATTTCATATTGAGTTAAATGACCAGCGTTGATTGGGTGCGGTGCGTGGAATAGTTCATGTCGGGATTTTTCCGACCTTTTACGGCCCCGGTTGCGAGGTGCGCGATGTCCTTTGAGGTTTGCCGGGGTGTCTTTTCGTCGTGCATTAATCGTTTTAAAACAGTTGCTTGGTTGCTTTTTTAGGGCGTGTTTCAGGGTTTCATCATGGTTGCATCCGGTTTCCTGCGACGCTTTGTTTCAAGTGGGCTTGTCGGATTTTTTTACAGGGCTTAGTGGTTTGTGATTTTTTGCAGATGTAAAAATGGCGAAAGGATTCGATAAGCCATTGAGATGAACGATATTTAGTGTTTTTGACAAATAATCGCGTCGAGGTGGCCCGTAAATTGCAGTTTGATCTCCGATTTTCTCGACTCGTCGTGGGCCAGTTCCGGCTTCGGCGGTATCCAAAACAGAAAAGTGGAGATCGTTCATGTCAAATACGAGTTACGTAACCAGCGTCTCAGTCTGCGAAGACACCAGTCAAAATTTCGAGTTGTTCGACCTGCTCAAGCAGGCTGATCCCGGCTACAGCGCAGTCGATCCCGCCAAGATCAAGCTCTACGTCTATGACGGCGCCAAGTGGGTGCTGTTCACCGCGGGTTTCTTCACCGCCGTCGACAAGGACACCCTGACGCTCGACGCGTCCGCCATCCCGAATTTCAACGGCGCCAAGCTCATTCGCGTGCTTGGCTACGACAGCACCGGCAACACCTTCACGCTCGACGTGACGGTCAACGTGACGCCGGTGAATGACGCACCCTCTGGTGCCGACGAATCCGTCACCGTCGCCAATGGCGACGTCTATGTGCTGGGTCTTGCCGATTTCGGCTTCACCGATCCGATCGACGGCAACGCCTTCAAGTCCGTCGTCGTGAACGCTGTGCCCGCCAGCGGCGCGCTGCTGCTGAACGGCGTCGCCGTAACCGCCGGCCAGGAAATCCTGGCCTCCGAGATCGACGCCGGCCACCTCACCTACGTTGCCCCGGCTTCTGCCGGCGGTGACTTCGGCCTCACCTTCCAGGTTCGTGACGACGGCGGCATCGACCCCGATTGCGGCGGCGTCGATCTTGACGCGACCCCGAACACCATCACCTTCAACGTGCCGTCCCCCGGCCTCGCCACCCTGGGCGACAAGGTCTGGGAAGACACCAACGCCAACGGCGTGCAGGAC
>NZ_CALAYQ010000136.1:0-4215 GCF_937894855.1 uncultured Zoogloea sp. | reverse complement strand
CGAACGGTGAATGATCCACCTATCGAGGTGTCCGTGGAAATTAGACCACTACACCAGGGGGCATTCACCCGTTCGGGTGATTCCATTATCCTGCGGGCCTGCTAGCCTGAATGCACCCCAACCCCACGGGAGCACATCATGAACACCTTTCTCGACCTGTTGATTGGTCTCGCCCTCCTTTATCTCCTGACGGCAGTCGTCAGCTCGTTCATCGTCGAAGGCTTTGCCAGCTTCTTCAACTTGCGGGGCAGACGTCTCACCCGTCTGATAGCCCAACTCATCACCGGCGAACCGACCAATTCGCCGTCCGGCTGGACGCAAGACTTCTATAAACATCCCCTTATCCAGGCCCTCCACACCCCCACCGCCTTCGGCGGTAAAAGCGGCCCGCCGAGCTACATCCCCGGCCCCCGCTACGTCTCGGCGCTCATCGACCTGCTTCGCAAGAGCGCCGACCAGCCTGCCGGCGAGGCCCTCGATCTGGCAAGACTGAAGGCGCTGCTCACCAACGCATCGACCGCGCTGCCCCCGGCGCTGCGCTCGACGCTGGAATCCGCCCTCGCCAATGGCGCCAAGTCGCTGGAGGACATCCGCACCGAGCTCGAAGCCAGCTTCGACGCCACGATGGAGCGGGCTGCCGGCTGGTACAAGCGCTTCGCCCAGTTCTGGCTGACCATCGTTGCGCTGGTATTGGCGGTTGCCTTCAACCTCGACAGCTACTACGTCGCCGAACGCCTGCTGAACGATCCCGAACTGCGAACCCTCTCCACCCAGACCGCCAGCCAGATCGCCCCACCGGACGGCTCACGCAACCTCAGCGATCTTGAAACCAGCCTACGTGCCAGGATCGCCCTGCCGGCACCGGCGCAGCTGCGACTGCTGGAGCTCACCGGCGTCGACAAGCCAAACCTGCCGGCCCTGCGCGATGCGGCCGCCAGTCTGTACGCCGCCAACTTCTTCAACCCGGTGGATGCGGCGGCCCATCGGGTGTTTCTCGATGCCACCACACCCGAGGCCCGCAAACAGACCTACCCACTTCTCGACGGCGCGTTACAGCAGACACCATCCTCTACCGACTGCGCGGCACTCAAGAACCGCTCAGACGCTGGCAAGCCACTGGCTGACTGGCAACGCACCATCCGCTGTCTGCTTGTCACCGACGCCAAGGCACTGGACGACGCAATCGATACTCTCCGGCGGTCCGGTGTGCAATGCACCGACAGCGCAACAGTCATCAACCCGATCCTGTGCAAGGCCCTGCTCCCGGTCGTCAGGGCAGACAGCACGGTGGGCGACGCGGCGATCAAATCCCTCAACGGCACCCTGAAAAACCTGCAGAGCAGCCAGACCCAGCTCGACTCGCAGTTCGACAGTCTCCGGCTGCGCCTGCCGAAAATGGGCTTCATCGGCGACAGGTGGGAGGTGATCACGGGCGGCAACTGGAAGAACCTCCTGTCAGCCATTCCCGGCTGGCTGACCACCGCCCTGCTGGCAGGTTTCGGCGCGCCTTTCTGGTTCGAGCTGCTCGGCAAGCTGGTCAACCTGCGTGGCACCGGACTCAAACCCGAGGAGACGGCCGCGAAGGACGGCAAACCGGCATCCGGCAGCACCACTTAAGACTCTCTTAAGCCAGATGGGGGATGATGCGGGGTGTATCCAGCCCCCATCATCCCCATGCCGTCCATCGCCCTTCGCCCGCTGCTTGCTGCCGTTGCCCTTGCCGGCCCTGCCTTTTCCGCCATCGCCCTTGACCCGGCCTTCATCGCCATCACACCTTCCCAGGGGCAGGCGCTGGGGGTGGCGACCCAGCGGGTGGTGAGCGGCAGCAGCGCTGCGGCGGCGGGGCTGCCGGCAACGGTGAGCATTCCCAACAACCAGGTGCGGGTGATCGCCGCGCCGCTGGCCGGCGTGGTCGAGAGCCTCGAAACCGCGCCGGGGATGAGCGTGAAGAAGGGCCAGCTGCTGGTGCGGATCTCCAGCCCCCAGGCCCTCGAACTCCAGCGCGACCGCCTCCAGGCCGACGCCCAGGCCACCTTCTCACGCCAGACGCTCGCCCGGGACGAGCAGCTCTACCGTGAAGGGCTGATCGCCGAATCGCGCCTCCAGGCGAGCCGCTCCAATGCCGCCCAGAGCGCCGCCCAGGCCGCCGAGCGCCGCCAGGAGCTGGCCCTTGCCCAGCACAGCGGCGGGCAGACCCTGTCCCTCGTCGCACCCATCGCCGGCAGCGTGCTGGAGCAGCACGTGAGCGTCGGCCAGCGGGTCGAGCAATCCGCACCGCTTTACCGCATCGCGCGGCTCGATCCCCTGTCGGTGGAGATCCAGGCCCCGCTGGCGGTGGCCAGCCAGGTGAAGGTGGGCACGCCGCTGCGGATTCCGTCCACCGGCGCCCGGGGCGAGCTGATCGCCATCGGCCGCGCCGTCGACTCCGCCACCCAGAGCGTGCTGCTGCGCGGCCTCGTCACCCACGGCGCCGACAGCCTGCGCCCGGGCCAGGCCACCGCCGTCGATCTCGATCTGGGCAACAAGGGCGCCACCGGCAACGCCACGCTGCAGGTGCCGGCCAGCGCGGTGCTCCGCCACGACAACAAGCAGTGGGTCTTCGTGGCCGCCCGCGACGCGGCGACCACCGGCTACCGGGCGATCCCGGTCAGCGTGACCGGCCGCCTCGGCGACACCAGCCTTGTCACCGGCCTGCCGCCAGATGCGACCGTGGTCACCAGCGGCGTCGCCGCCCTCAAGGCCACCTGGCTCGGCATCGGCAAGGAATGAGGGCCACGCCCACCGCCGCCGCGCCGCCCCGCACCACGCCCAACCCCTAGCGAGTCACCCCGAGCCCCGACCCCATGCTCTCCCGCCTCATCGAGTTCTCCCTGACCCAGCGCCTGCTGGTGCTGGTCGCCACGCTGCTCCTCATCGGGGCCGGCGTGGTGGCCTGGAACGGCCTGCCCATCGACGCCTTCCCGGATGTCTCCACCACCCAGGTCAAGCTCATCATCAAGGCCCCGGGGATGACGCCCGAAGAGGTCGAGTCGCGCATCACCGTGCCCATCGAGCAGGAGATGCTGGGCATTCCCCACCAGCGCATCCTGCGCTCCACCTCCAAGTACGCGCTGGCCGACGTGACCCTCGATTTCGACGACGGCACCGACATCTACTGGGCCCGGCAGCAGGTCGGCGAGCGCCTCGCCAACGTGATGGGCAACCTGCCCCCCGGCGCCACCGGCGGCCTCGCGCCGATCACCACGCCGCTGGGCGAGATGTTCATGTTCACCATCGAGGGCCCGATCTCGCTGGAAGACAAGCGCACCCTCCTCGACTGGACGATCCGCCCGGCGCTGCGCACCGTGCCCGGCGTGGCCGACGTGAACAGCCTGGGCGGCGAGGTGCGCAGCTTCGAGGTGACGCCCGATCCGGCAGCCCTGGCCGCCCGCGGCCTCAACCTCGGGCAGCTCGCCGCCGCCCTCGAAGCCAACAACCGCAACGATGGCGCCGGGCGCCTCTCGGAAGGCGAGGAGACCCTGCTGGTGCGCGCCGAGGGCGCCATCCGCAACCTCGACGACGTGCGCGCCATCGTGCTGCGGGGCGAGGGCGGCGTGGTCCGCGTGGGCGACGTGGCTGCCGTGCGCATCGGCGCCCTCACCCGCTACGGCGCGGTCACCCGCAGCGGCGAGGGCGAGGCGGTGGAAGGCCTGGTCCTCGGCCTGCGCGGCGCCAACGCCGGCAAGGTGATCGAATCGGTGAAGGCGCGCCTCACCGAGATCGCCCCGCAATTGCCGCCGGGCGTCAGCGTCGTCCCCTTCTACGACCGCAGCGAGCTGGTCGGCCGCGCGGTGCATACCGTCTCCAAGGCGCTGGTCGAGGCCATCGTGCTGGTGCTGGTGCTGCTGCTGGCCTTCCTGGGCAACCTGCGCGCGGCGCTGGTGGTGGCGCTGATGCTGCCCCTGGCGGCGCTGGCCACCTTCATCGCCATGCGCGCGGTGGGACTGTCGGCCAACCTGATGAGCCTGGGCGGTCTCGCCATCGCCATCGGCATGCTGGTGGATGCGGCGGTGGTGGTGGTCGAGAACGTCGAGACCCAGCTCTCCGAAGGCGGCGCCACCAGCCGGCTGCCGCTCCTCCATCTGGTCTTCCGGGCGACCCGCGAAGTGGCCGCGCCGGTGGCCTCGGGCATCCTCATCATCGTCATCGTGTTCCTGCCGCTGCTCACCCTCGAAG
>NZ_CALAYQ010000135.1:0-5802 GCF_937894855.1 uncultured Zoogloea sp. | reverse complement strand
GTAATACCCGGAGGTTCAAGATGGGACAGACAACCGTTACACAATTTGCCGGCGAACTCAAAATGCCGGCCTCCGTGTTGCTCGAGCAGTTGCAGAAGGCCGGCGTCGACAAGGTGCGTGAATCCGACCTGCTCTCCGAGCAGGACAAGACTCGCCTCCTCGATTTTCTGCGTCGCGCTCACGGCGAGACGGCAGCCAAGTCGAAGATCACGCTGACGCGCAAGCAGACCAGCGAGATCCGCGCAACCGACTCCACCGGGCGTGCTCGCACGGTGCAGGTCGAGGTTCGCAAGAAGCGCACCTTCATCAAGCGCGACGACGCTCCGCTGACCGAAACGCCGGCTGGCGCGACTGTCGCCGAACAGCTCGAGCCGGTGGTCGAACCCATCGTTGAAAGCGTGGCCGAGCCGGTGCCGCAGCCGGAACCGGTTGTCGTGGCGCCGCCGCCGGCACCCGAGCCCGAGCCCGTGGTCGAGGTGGTTCCCGAGCCGGAACCCGAGCCGGTTGTCGTGGCGCCGCCGCCGGCACCCGAACCCGTCGTCGCCGAAGTCAAGCCCGAGGCTCCTGCCCCGGTTGCCGCTCCGTCCGAACCCGCCAAGCCGAAGGGCGAGACTCGTCCGTCGACCCCGGTTCGCCGTGTCGTGGCCGGTTCGATCCTGAGCGCCGAGGAAAAGGCTTCCCGTGAACGCGAAGCCCAGCGCCACGCCGAGCTGGTTGCCCGCCAGGCTGCCGATCTGAAGGAAAAGCAGGAGCGTGAAGCCCGTGCCCGCGCCGCGATGCTGCAGCGCGCTGAAGACGAAAAGGCTCGCGTCGCTGCCGCCGAGAAGGCGAAGATCGAAGGTGAGGCCGCGCCGAAGTCCGGCACGCTGCACAAGCCCGCCAAGACCGAAGACAAGGGCGTCCGCAAGGACGTCAAGAAGGTCGTCAGCAAGGAAGTCCCCGCCGACGCCAAGCGTCGTGGCGGCATCAAGACACGTGGCGACACCACCGGCGGTGCCGGCGGCTGGCGTGGCGGTGGCCGTAGCGGCGGTCGCGGCAACGGTCGTCATCAGGAAACGACGGCTTTCGTCGCCCCGACCGAACCGATCGTGCGTGAAGTCCACGTGCCCGAGACCATCTCGGTCGCTGATCTGGCCCACAAGATGTCCGTGAAGGCCATCGAAGTGATCAAGACCCTGATGAAGATGGGTTCCATGGTCACCATCAACCAGGTGCTGGACCAGGACACCGCGATGATCGTCGTCGAGGAAATGGGCCACAAGGCGCTCGCCGCCAAGCTGGACGATCCCGATGCCTTCCTCGAGGAAAACGTCGAGCACAAGGATGTGCCGCTGGAGCCTCGTGCGCCGGTCGTCACCGTCATGGGCCACGTCGACCACGGCAAGACCTCGCTGCTCGACTACATCCGGCGCGCCAAGGTTGCAGCCGGTGAAGCGGGCGGCATCACCCAGCACATCGGTGCCTACCACGTGGAAACCGAACGTGGCATGGTGACCTTCCTCGACACCCCGGGTCACGAAGCGTTTACCGCCATGCGTGCCCGCGGCGCCAAGGCCACCGACCTTGTCGTGCTGGTGGTTGCAGCCGACGACGGCGTGATGCCCCAGACCAAGGAAGCCATCCACCACGCCAAGGCGGCCGAAGTGCCCCTGATCGTGGCGGTCAACAAGATCGACAAGCCGGGCGCGAACCCCGAGCGTGTGCGCCAGGAACTCATCGCCGAAGGCGTGGTTCCGGAAGCCTACGGCGGCGACACGATGTTCGTCGAAGTGTCCGCCAAGACCGGCACCGGCGTCGACGACCTGCTCGAAGCCATCCTGCTCCAGGCCGAAGTGCTCGAACTCACCGCGCCGCGCGAAAGCATGGCCAAGGGTCTGATCATCGAAGCCCGCCTCGACAAGGGCCGCGGCCCGGTGGCGACCCTGCTGGTGCAATCCGGCACGCTGCGGCGTGGCGACGTGGTGCTCGCCGGCGCGACCTTCGGTCGTGTCCGTGCGATGCTCGACGAGAACGGCAAGCCCATCGATGAGGCTGGCCCGTCGATTCCGGTCGAGATCCTCGGCCTGTCCGAAGTGCCGGGTGCCGGTGACGAGGTCGTGGCCCTGGCTGACGAACGCAAGGCGCGTGAAATCGCCCTGTTCCGTCAAGGCAAGTTCCGCGACGTCAAGCTGGCCAAGCAGCAGGCCGCCAAGCTCGAAAGCATGTTCGAACAGATGGGCGAGGGCGAGGTCAAGTCGCTGCCGCTCATCATCAAGGCCGACGTGCAGGGCTCCCAGGAAGCGCTGGCCCAGTCGCTGGTCAAGCTGTCCAACGAAGAAGTCCGGGTGCAGGTCATCCACGGTGGTGTCGGCGCGATCAGCGAATCCGACGTCAACCTGGCTCAGGCTTCCGGTGCGGTCATCATCGGCTTCAACATCCGTGCCGATGCCAACGCCCGCAAGCTGGCCGAGACGTTCGGCGTCGATATCCGCTACTACAACATCATCTACGACGCCGTGGATGAGGTGAAGAGCGCGCTGTCCGGCATGCTGGCCCCCGAAAAGCGCGAGCAGGTGCTTGGTCTGGTCGAAGTCCGTCAGGTCTTCACGATCTCCAAGGTTGGCACCATCGCCGGTTGTTACGTGCTGGAAGGTCTGGTCAAGCGGAACGCCCAGGTTCGCGTGCTGCGCAACCACGTGGTCATCCACAGCGGCGAACTCGAATCGCTCAAGCGCTTCAAGGACGACGTCAAGGAAGTCAAGTTTGGCTACGAGTGCGGTCTGCAGGTTCGCAACTTCAACGATCTGGTGGAAGGTGACCAACTCGAGGTCTTCGAAATCCAGGAAGTCGCCCGGACGCTCTAAGCCATGCCCAAGGAGTTTTCCCGTGGCCAGCGCGTGGCGGAGCAAGTCCGCCGCGAACTGGCCGAACTGATCCGCCTCGAAGTGAAGGATCCCCGCGTCGGTTTCATCACCCTGACCGACGTGGAGCTCACGCCGGACTACGCCCACGCGAAGGTCTTCTTCACCTCGATGACCGGCCAGGAAGGCCTCGACGAGATCCTGCGGGGTCTGCGTCGGGCTAGTAGTTTCCTGCGCCGGGAGCTCGGCCGCCGCGTGCGCATCCACACGCTGCCCGAACTGCATTTTGTCTACGACCCGTCGGTGGAAACCGGCAACCGGATCTCGGCGCTGATCGACAAGGCTGTCGAGTCTGATCGTCACTACGCCGATGACGCGGGTGAAGGCGAGGGCGACAAGCCCGCCTCCGACGCCCCCGATCCGTCCCGTTGAGTCTCCAGGCACCGCGCCTGCGGTGCCTTTTCAGGAATTCCCCGTTTGGCCAAGCCCCCTCAGCGACGCATTCCGCGCCGTGCCGTGCATGGCGTGCTGTTCCTCGACAAGCCGACCGGCATCAGCTCCAACAATGCGCTGCAGAAGGCCCGCTGGCTGCTGAACGCGGCGAAGGGCGGCCACACCGGCACGCTCGACCCGATGGCGACCGGCCTCTTGCCGCTCACCTTCGGCGAGGCGACCAAGTTCTCCCAGACTCTGCTCGACGCCGACAAGGCTTACGAAGCGACGGTGTTGCTCGGTGTGACCACCACCACAGCCGATGCCGAAGGCGAGGTGCTGGCCCGCTGCCCGGTGGATGTCACCGATGCGGCCCTTGCCGAGGCGATCGACCGGCTGCGCGGCGACATCGAACAGGTGCCGCCGATGTACTCGGCGCTCAAGCATCACGGCAAGGCACTGTATGAATATGCCCGTGAGGGCGTCGAGATTCCCCGTGAGCCGCGACGGGTTACCATCCATCGCTTCGACCTGCTGTCGCGGGATGGTGACAGCCTGGTGGTGCGCGTGGAATGCAGTAAGGGCACCTATGTGCGCACGCTGGCTTCGGATCTGGGGGCATTTCTGGGTTGCGGGGCGCATCTCACCGCCCTGCGGCGGACGCGGATCGGGCCGTTCGATCTGAATGGCAGCATCTCGCTGGCAGAACTCGAAGCCTTGCCGGCGGAGGATAGGGAAGGGCGTCTGGCGCCGGTGGACGCGTTGCTGGGGCATCTGCCGCAGCTCGCGTTCGATGCTGTCCAGACCCGCAGTTTCACCCACGGCCAGTCGGCTGCGGGGATCGAGGGGGTGGTTGGTGCGATGTACCGGGCCTACGACGGCACGCGTTTTCTCGGTGTGGGGACGCTTTCCGAAGGCGGGCTGCTGGTGCCGACACGTTTGATGGCCACCGGAAATCAATGAAATGTCTTGAGTAATCCTGCGCGCGGTTGGTATAATCGCGCGCTTCGCAAGGCTACAACTAACCGAGTTAAACAATGGCAATCTCCACTGAACAAAAAGCGCAAATCGTTGGCGACTACCAGCGCGCCAAGGGCGATACCGGTTCTCCGGAAGTGCAAGTCGCTCTGCTTACCGCCCGCATCAACGATCTGACCGGCCACTTCAAGGCTAACGTCAAGGACCATCACTCCCGTCGTGGTCTGCTGATGATGGTGAGCCAGCGTCGCAAGCTCCTCGACTACCTGAAGCGCAAGAACGTCGACAGCTATCGCGAGCTGATCTCCCGCCTCGGCCTGCGCAAGTAAGCGGATAGAAGTAGCTTCGTTACCGAACATGACAATCCTGCCGAACGCGCAGGGCTGGTCATGGGCACAGCCGGTGTAAGTCCGTGTGGCTTCGCCGGCTTTGTCATATCTGTGCGCCAGAGAAAAACGGCGTTTTTACCTCGGCTACGCGCGCGGTTGTGGTTTGCCGCCTGCCGATTGAATGAAAGGACATCCCTTGCCTACCGCAATCAAGAAGAGTTTTACCTACGGTTCCCACACCGTCATCCTGGAAACCGGCGAAGTTGCCCGCCAGGCCCATGGTGCCGTGCTCGTCAATGTTGACGACACCGTTGTGCTGGCGACCGTGGTTGCCGCCAAGAATGCCAAGCCGGGCCAGGATTTCTTCCCGCTTACCGTTGATTACGTTGAGAAGTTCTACGCTGCCGGCCGTATCCCCGGTGGTTTCTTCAAGCGCGAAGGCCGTCCGACCGAGAAGGAAACGCTGACCTCCCGCCTGATCGACCGTCCGATCCGCCCGCTCTTCCCGGACGGCTTCTACAATGAAGTCCAGGTCATCGTCCAGGTCGTCTCCCTGAACCCGGAAGTCGACGCCGACATTCCCGCGATGATCGGCGCCTCCGCCGCCCTGGCGATCGCCGGCATCCCCTTCGCTGGCCCGATCGGCGCCTGTCGCGTGGGTTACGCCAACGGCGAGTACATCCTCAACCCGACCGCCACCCAGCTGCAGACCAGCCAGATGAACCTGGTGGTCGCCGGTACCGAAACCGCCGTGCTGATGGTCGAATCCGAAGCCCTTGAGCTGCCGGAAGACGTGATGCTGGGCGGCGTGGTGTTCGGCCACACCCAGATGCAGGCCGCCATCAACGCCATCAACGAACTCGTTGAGGTTGCTGGCAAGCCCGAGTGGGACTGGCAGCCGCCGGCCAAGGATGAGGCCCTGATCGCCCGCGTCACCGAAATCGCCGCCGCCAAGATCGAGGATGCCTTCCGCATCACCGCCAAGCAGGAGCGTTCCCAGCAGCTGAAGGCTATCGGCGACGAAGTGCATGCCGCCCTGACCGCTGAAGGTCGCGAGTACGACACCAACACCGTCAACAACATCATCTTCGATCTGGAATCGAAGGTGGTGCGTGGCCGCATCCTGTCGGGCGAGCCGCGTATCGACGGCCGTGACACCCGCACCGTCCGCCCGATCGACATCCGTGTCGGCGTGCTGCCGCGTACCCACGGTTCCGCGCTGT
>NZ_CALAYQ010000134.1:0-19514 GCF_937894855.1 uncultured Zoogloea sp. | reverse complement strand
CCATCGTGGTGCTCTCCAACAACGATGGCTGCGTGGTGGCGCGTTCCGCAGAGTCGAAGGCGCTGGGCGTGCCGATGGGCGCGCCGTGGTTCCAGTTGCAAGAGCTGGCGAAGGAGCATGGAATTCGGGCGTTCTCCAGCAACTACGCGCTCTATGCGGACATGAGCAGTCGCGTGGTGGACATTCTGAGGGGTTTCACGCCTTCGCTGGAGGTCTACAGCATCGACGAGAGCTTCCTGGTGCTCGATGGCCTTTCGGGAAGCTTGGCGGACATTGGCGGGGCGATCCGTGAGCGTGTGGGACGGTGGGTTGGTCTGCCGGTGTGTGTCGGCATTGCGGGCACGAAGACCTTGGCAAAGTTGGCGAACCACGCGGCCAAGAAGGCGCTGGCGGGTCAGGATGGAGTCTGTGACTTCGGGGCGATGGGGTCGGATGAGCTGTCGGCGTTGTTTGCGAGCATCCCGGTCGCTGAAGTGTGGGGAGTGGGCCGTCGAATCGACGAGCGGCTTGCGGAAATGGGTATCGGCACCGTGCAGCAGTTGAGGGGTGCTCCGCCTGCATGGATTCGCGAGCACTTCTCGGTGGTGCTGGAACGTACCGTGCGGGAACTCAATGGTGTCTCGTGCCTGGATCTCGAAGACGTGGCACCCGACAAGCAGCAGATCATGGCAAGCCGATCCTTCGGGAACCCGGTGTTCGATCTCGAGAGTCTGAGTGAGTCCGTGGCCAGTCACACGACTCGCGCGGCCGAGAAGCTACGAGCGCAGCGCCACGTCGCCGGGGCGATCACGGTGATGATCCGAAGCAACCCGTTCAAGCCATGGGAGCCGCAGTACAGCCGAAGTGAGGTCGTTTCCCTGGCTGAACCCTCTTCCGACACGCGAGACTTGATCCGTGCCGCCCTATGGGGACTGCGACGGATCTATAGGTCTGGCTACGCCTACAAGAAGGCCGGGGTGATGTTGTGCGGTCTGGAACCGGAGCGCCGACGTCAGGGGAGCCTACTGGTCGATCCTGAACGCGAGAAGCGGTCAGCCGCGCTGATGCAGACGATGGACCGGATCAACGAGCGATGGGGGCGTGGAAGCCTGCGCCCTTTGGCAACGGGGTTTGATCTGAACTGGCGGATGCGCCGGGAGAAGCTGTCACCCGCCTGGACGACGCGCTGGGACGAGCTTCCAAGGGTAATCGCGTGACCAAACAGGCACCTTGAAGCATCGTAAAAGCCAGTTGATCGCTCGACTTCGCTGAACGAGACGACCAACCACGTCCAAAACCACCCAACCGAAGCCAGCATGCCATGGCATACCAGATGGCACACCAGCAAAGCCAGAAAAGAAAAAAGCCCTTGAAAATCAAGGGCTTTCTCTTAAACAATGGCGGAAAGGGAGGGATTCGAACCCTCGATACGGCTAAACCGTATACCGGATTTCGAGTCCGGCGCATTCGACCACTCTGCCACCTTTCCGCTCGAAGCGCCGGATTATAGACAATCCGGCGGAAAAAGCCAGAGATTTATGCAGGTTTTGCAGCCCGGGCGGTAAATTCGTCGTAGGCACGCACGGCTTCGGCCGCGTACATCAGGCTCGGGCCGCCGCCCATGTAGGTGCAGATGCCCAGGGTTTCCATCAGCTGCTCGCGGGTCACGCCCAGGCGGATCAGCGCCTTGACGTGGAAACCGATACAGCCGTCGCAACGGACCGAGACGCCGATGGCCAGCGCGATCAGTTCCTTCTCGAGGGCGGTGAGCGCCCCCTCCTTCATCGCCTCCTTGGCCATCACGCCGAAACCCTTCATGGTCTCGGGGATTTCGGCACGCAGGGCCTCCATGCCCTTGCTGAGGTCGCCGGTGATCTGGACGAAGGACTTGCTGCTCATGTTTGCCACTCCTTTTATTAGATTTCCCTAATATACAGGATTGGCAATCCAAGGAAAACCGCCGGCATCAAGCCGGCGGCGATTTGTCTCAGTTGGCGGGCTGGAGCACCGTGATGCCGCCCATGTAAGGCTGCAACACCGTCGGCACGCGCACCGAGCCGTCGGCCTGCTGGTAGTTCTCGAGCACCGCGACCAGGGTACGCCCCACCGCCAGGCCAGAGCCGTTGAGAGTGGCGAGGGTTTCGTTCTTGCCCTGGGCGTTCTTGAAGCGCGCCTGCATGCGGCGGGCCTGGAAGCTCTCGAAGCACGAGCAGGAGGAAATCTCGCGGTAGGTGTTCTGGGCCGGCAGCCAGACTTCCAGGTCGTAGGTCTTGGCGGCGGAGAAGCCCATGTCGCCCGAGCACAGCACGATCTTGCGGTACGGCAGCTCGAGCTTCTGGAGGATCGCCTCGGCATGGCCGGTGAGTTCTTCCAGCGCCTCCCAGGCCTTTTCGGGCTGCTCGATGCGGACGAGCTCGACCTTGTCGAACTGGTGCTGGCGGATCATGCCGCGGGTGTCCTTGCCGTAGCTGCCAGCTTCGGAGCGGAAGCACGGGGTGTGGGCAACGAACTTCAGCGGCAGCTGATCGAGCGGCACGATCTCGTCGCGCACGATGTTGGTCACCGGGACTTCGGCGGTCGGGATCAGGTAGAACTTGCCGCCGTCGGCCTTGGGCACGGAGAACAGGTCTTCCTCGAACTTGGGCAGCTGGCCGGTGCCGAACATGCTGGCGGCGTTGACCATGTACGGAGTGTAGAGCTCGGTGTAGCCGTGCTCGGCGGTGTGGGTGTCGAGCATGAACTGGGCGAGCGCGCGGTGCAGGCGGGCCAGGCCGCCCTTCATCAGCGTGAAGCGGGCGCCGGAGATCTTGACCGCGGTCTCGAAATCCAGCCCGCCCAGGCGGGTGCCGATGTCCACGTGGTCGCGCACTTCAAAGTCGAAGCTCGGGATCGTGCCCCAGCGGCTGACTTCCACGTTGTCTTCTTCGGACTTGCCGGCCGGCACGCTCTCATGGGGCAGGTTGGGCAGGCCGGCGACGAAGGCGTTGAAGCGCTCCATCAGTTCGGCCAGGGCCACTTCGTTGGCCTTCAGCTCGTCGCCGATGCCGGCAACCTCGGCCAGCACCGCGGAGGCATCCTCACCCTTGCCCTTGAGCTGGCCAACCTGCTTGGACAGGGTGTTGCGGCGGGCCTGGAGTTCCTGGGTGCGGGTCTGGCGCGTCTTGCGCTCGTCCTCGAGGGCCTGGAAGGCGGCAACGTCGAGGCTCATGCCACGGGTGGCGAGGCGCTCCGCGACGAAATCCAGTTTGGCACGGAGCAGTTGAACATCAAGCATGACAATCCCTATTCGAATCTGAAACCGGTCAATCGATGGCGCTTCCGGCAGCGGCTTTGCGCCTGCCCGGACGGGTTGCACCGCAACACGGCGAAACCGCTTGCACCACTAGCAGAAGTTATGAAAATCAGAAAGTTAATAGCCCAGAATTTTTAAACTTTTCTTGATTTCCGCAGCTCAAAAACCACACTTAAAGAAAGACGTACGCAGATGACGTCGCGCACCCAAACCATTGAGGAGACACCCATGTTATCGATACGCGACTGCCTGGATTACTGCGACCTCACCGACGAGGATGTTGCCATCATTGCCGAACACCACGACATCCCTGATGTCGCCGCCGCCCAGATCGCCTGCGGGCTCGTCCAGACCCGGGAAGGCACGTTGCTGCTGACCCAGTTCATGCAGGAGCTCGTCGAGGAAGCCGAAGAGCGCGGTGACCGCGACAAGGCGAAGCGCTTCCGGGCAGCCTGCGCCCGTTTCACCGCGAGCCATCCCGTCCAGACGACCCACTGACGCCATCCTGCCCGGCGCGTGACTCGGCCTCGCGGTCGAGTTCGCGCAGGCGCGCCAGCTTTTCTCCAATCTTCGCTTCGAGCCCGCGGTCCACTGGCTGATACCAGTCTGGCCGCGCCATGCCTTCGGGCAGGTAGTTCTCGCCGGCCGCGTAGCCACCGGGTTCGTCGTGGGCATAGCGATAGGCCTTGCCGTAGCCCAGCTCTTTCATGAGCTTGGTGGGCGCGTTGCGCAGATGGATCGGAACCGGGCGCGAGATGTCGTTGGCGACAAACTTTCGGGCCGCATTATACGCCTTGTAAACCGCGTTCGATTTGGCCGCACAGGCCAGGAAAACCGCGGCTTCGGCCAGTGCCAGCTCGCCTTCCGGTGAGCCCAGGCGCTCGTAGGTCGAGCAGGCATTGAGGCAGATTTCGA
Source organism: uncultured Zoogloea sp. (assembly GCF_937894855.1). Lineage (NCBI taxonomy): Bacteria > Pseudomonadati > Pseudomonadota > Betaproteobacteria > Rhodocyclales > Zoogloeaceae > Zoogloea > uncultured Zoogloea sp. Next base: position 15,328 of record NZ_CALAYQ010000134.1, on the reverse strand, counting down.
GCGCCCGCGGGTCGGCCAGACCGATGTCCTCGATCGCCATCCGCACCAGCCGGCGGCCCATGTAGAGCGGCTCGGCGCCACCATCGAGCATCCGGCACAGCCAGTACAGCGCGGCGTCGGGGTCGGAGCCACGAATCGACTTGTGCAGCGCCGATATCTGGTCGTAGAAGGCTTCGCCGCCCTTGTCGAAGCGCCGCAGGTTGCGCGACAGCGCTTCGTCGATGAAGGCCGGCGTGACCGGGTTGATACCGGCAGTCTCGGCCGCGGTCTGCACCTGCTCCAGCAGGTTGAGGAGTCGCCGGGCGTCGCCGTCGGCAAAGCCGGTGAGGCGGTCGCGGGCGTCGTCCTCAAAGGCGAGATCGGGGCAGGCGTGGACCCGGGCGCGTTCGAAGAGCTCGGCCAGTTCTTCGGCGGTGAGCGGCTGCAGCACATACACCGCGGCTCGGGACAGCAGCGCGGAGTTCACCTCGAAGGAGGGGTTCTCGGTGGTCGCGCCCACCAGCGTGACCAGCCCCTGCTCTACAAAGGGCAAAAACGCATCCTGCTGGGCCTTGTTGAAGCGGTGCACTTCATCCACGAAGAGGATGGTGTGACGCCCACGGGCCCGGGCGGCTTCGGCCTGGGCGATGGCTTCGCGGATGTCCTTCACGCCCGAAAACACCGCCGACAGCGCGGTGAATTCTGCATCGAAGGCCTTGGCCATCAAGCGCGCGAGGGTCGTCTTGCCCACGCCCGGCGGCCCCCACAGGATCATCGAGTGGGGCTTGCCTGACTGGAAAGCGAGCGCCAGCGGCTTGCCCGGCCCGAGCAGGTGACGCTGGCCGATCACCGCCGAGATCGTCTGCGGGCGCATCGCCTCGGCGAGCGGCAGGCGCGGCGGGTCGAGGGAATCGAACAGATCGGCCATCGAGGACTGCGACGGGCGCTTACTCGCCGACCACGTCGGCGCCCTTGGGCGGCACGAAGCGGAACAGGCCGGCATCCAGCGCCGGGTTGCGTTCGATCTGACCGAACTGCAGCGAGGTGGTCTGGCCGAAGTTGTCGTGGAGCACCATCGCCTTGAGCTGGCCGCCGGCAAAGCCCATGCGGATGCGCTCGAAGCTGCTGTCGTCGGACTTGGGCGTGGCTTCGACCCATTCGAGGCCGTCGGCGTCGCCGGCGTCCTTCAGCACGAAGTTTTTGTCCAGCGAGTTGTCACCGGCAAGAATTGCCGCCGGCGTGTTGCCCAGGGCCTGCCCGAGCTTCTTGGTGGTGACCTGATTGAGCTCCTGATCAAACGCCCACAGCTTGCTGCCGTCGCCCACCAGCAGCTGGGCGTAGGGCTTTTCGTACACCCAGCGGAACTTGCCCGGCCGGGAGAACGCGAAGGTGCCGCTGGCCTGCTGGGGCTTGCGGCCGGACTTGGAGAGCACCTGCTGGGTGAAGCTGCCCCGCGCGGTGCGCGTGCCATCCATGAACTGCTTGAGTTGGGCCAGCGCGTCGGCGTGGGCCTGCCCGGCGGCGAGCAGGCCGGCCAGCGCCAGCCCACGGACGACGGTGGCAATTGAAGTGCGAATCATCATTCTCCTTCGCGGGCGGGGGCGATTACCTCCCGGTTCCCGTTGGCGCCCATGGGCGAGACGAGGCCGGAGCGTTCCATCTGTTCGATGAGGCGCGCGGCGCGGTTGTAGCCGATGCGCAGGTGTCGCTGGACCAGCGAAATCGACGGCCGGCGGGTCTTGACCACGATCTCGACGGCCTGATCGTAGAGCGGGTCGGCCTCGCTGCCCTCCCCGCCTTCGCCGCCGCCCAGCAGGTCGCCGCCGTCGTCTTCGGGCGAGGCCAGGATGCCGTCCACGTAGTCGGCTTCGCCAGTGGCCTTGAGGTATTCGACCACCTTGTGCACCTCGTCATCCGCCACGAAGGCGCCATGCACGCGCACCGGCAGGCCGGTGCCCGGCGCCAGGTAGAGCATGTCGCCCATGCCGAGGAGCGCCTCGGCGCCCTGCTGGTCGAGGATGGTGCGGGAGTCGATCTTGCTGGAAACCTGGAAGGCCATGCGGGTGGGGATGTTGGCCTTGATGAGGCCGGTGATCACATCCACGCTGGGGCGCTGGGTGGCGAGGATCAGGTGGATGCCGGCCGCCCGGGCCTTTTGCGCCAGACGGGCGATGAGCTCTTCGATCTTCTTGCCGACGACCATCATCAGGTCGGCCAGCTCGTCGATGATCACCACGATGTAGGGCAGCTTGTCGAGAGGCTCGGGGCTTTCGGGGGTAATCGAGAACGGGTTCTTGAGGGGCGCGCCGGCCTTGGCCGCCTCGGCCACCGCCTTGTTGTAGCCGGCCAGGTTGCGCACACCCAGGGCCGACATCAGCTTGTAGCGCTTCTCCATCTCGGCCACGCACCAGTTGAGCGCGTTGGAGGCGTGCTTCATGTCGGTGACCACCGGCGCCAGCAGGTGCGGGATGCCCTCGTAGATCGACAGTTCGAGCATCTTCGGGTCGACCAGGATCAGGCGCACGTCGGCCGGCTCGGACTTGTAGAGCAGCGACAGGATCATCGCGTTGATGCCCACCGACTTGCCCGAACCGGTGGTACCGGCCACCAGCAGGTGGGGCGTCTTGGCGATGTCGGCCACCACCGGCTGGCCGCCGATGTCCTTGCCCAGCGCCACGGTGAGCGGCGAGTGCATGTCGTGGTAGGCCTTGGAGCCGAGGATCTCGGACAGGCGCACCGTCTGCCGCTTGGGATTGGGGAGCTCCAGCGCCATGCAGGTCTTGCCCGGCACGGTCTCGACGACGCGGATGCTCACCACCGACAGGGCGCGGGCCAGATCCTTGACCAGGTTCATCACCTGGCTGCCCTTCACGCCCACCGCCGGTTCGATCTCGAAGCGGGTGATGACCGGGCCCGGATAGGCCGCCAGCACCTTCACCTCGACGCCGAAATCGGCGAGCTTGCGCTCGATGAGGCGGGAGGTGAATTCGAGGGTTTCGGGCGACGGCGGCTCCACGTCGTGGGAGGGCTCGTCGAGCAGCGCCAGGGGCGGCAGCGCGCCGCCGGGGAGCTCGGTGAACAGCGGCGTCTGGCGTTCCTTCTCGACGCGCACGGATTTCTCGACCTCGACGATCGCCGGCTCGATGCGCAGCGGCGGCGGCGGTGCGGCCTCTTCCTTCTTGCGCTTGGTCTCGACGACGGCCTCGCGCTTCTGGGCGACCTCGCGACCGATGCGCCGGTCTTCGAGGGTCTGGAAACCGTTGGTGGCAAACAGCCAGACTTTTTCGAGCCCGGTGCCGATGGCTTCCGACGCCTCGACCCAGCTCACGCCCGAGAACAGGCTCAGGCCGCCGGCGATCAGCGCCAGCAGCAGCAGCGTGCCGCCGGTGAAGCCAAGGTACTGGAAGGTCAGCGCGCCCAGCTCGAGGCCGATCAACCCGCCGGGCTCGAGGGGCAAGGTGGCCTTCATCGAGTGAAAGCGCATGGCTTCGAGCCCGCTGCTGGCCAGCAGCACGACGATGAAACCGAACACGACCACGAAGAAGGATCGCCGGTCGGCCCCGAAACTGCGCTGCAGGCGCCGGAAGCCGATGGCCAGACCCAAGCCGAGAAACGCCACCCACCACCAGGCCGAGAGCCCGAAGAGGTAGAGCAGCAGATCAGACAGCCAGGCGCCGAAGCGGCCGCCCGGGTTGCTCACCCGCTCCATCTGAACGGCGTGGGACCAGCCGGGGTCGGCCTTGGAGTAACCGAAAAGCACCATGGCCACATAGCAGGCCAGCACGCCGAGCAACAGCCAGCGCGCCTCCTGTAGCAGGCTGGCGATCTTTTCCGGAAGAGGGAGCGGACGGGTGGAGGGGCGATTGAGCATGACTAGGCGATACGGGGCCTTGCGGGGCGCGGCAAAAAACAAAAGCGCGGTTGGAAGCCGCGCTTTCGATTATAAACCAGGGTCTCTGGTTGTCCCTTCCCGGTCGTCGTCCAGACCATCAGGGAAGGATTTACGAACCAGTCACAAATCGTAAATTTTTTCGCGCAGGATCACGCCGCTGTCGGTTTCCTCGATCAGGCCGCGCAGGCCGAGATCCTTCATGACGCGGCTGACCATCTCGCGGGACGCGCCGATCATCTTGGCGATGTCCTGCTTGGAAACCTTCTTGCGGACCACCTTGAGGCCGTCCACTTCCTCGGACATCTCGAGGAGCAGGCGCGCCACGCGGCCGTACACATCCATCAGCGCCAGGCTTTCGATCTTGCGGTCGGCGTCGCGCAGGCGGCGGGTGAGGTTGCACATGACGTGCCACGCAAGCTCGAAGTTCTCCTGCATGAGACGCTTGAAATCGGTCTTGGCGATGGTGACCAGATCGGACGGCGACACCGCCACGACCGAGGCCGAACGCGGGCTGTCATCGAGCACGCCCATCTCGCCGAACATCTCGCCCTGGCCGAGGATCGTGAGGATCACTTCGCGACCATCCTCGTCGCTGACCATGACCTTCAGGTTGCCGGTAAGAACAAAATAGACGAAATCGGTGCGATCACCTTCATGTACCACCGCGGCCCCCCGCGGAACCCGTCGCATCATCGCGCAGCGCGCGACGGCAGCCAGCCGGTCATCGCCCAGCCCCTGAAAGATGGGGAAGGTACGCAGGGCAATTGTGGACACGGAGCTGGTAACGGTCATAGGGCCTCTCCTGAGCAAAGGGCTAAATTGATTCTTGGCAATGTGACCAAGTTGTCATGTTGCTATCAACGGCCAAGTATAAAGCAAACTTGAGGGTCTCCGAATGACGCACGGGCATGCCCGGTCATTGGCGGCCGACGGGCGTCTTCATTTAGAAACGGTCACCGGGAACTCTGCCCCTTATAATCGCTCTTTGCTGTTCCACCGCCCATCAGACAGATCAGAGAGACCCACCACGATGGCCACCCGTCACATCAAGCTGCTCATTCTCGGTTCCGGCCCCGCCGGCTACAGCGCCGCGGTCTATGCCGCCCGCGCCAACCTGAACCCCGTGCTCATCACCGGCATCGCCCAGGGCGGCCAGTTGATGACCACCACCGAAGTGGACAACTGGCCGGCCGACCCGGACGGCGTGCAGGGCCCCGAGCTGATGGCGCGCTTCGAGAAGCACGCCGCCCGCTTCAACACCGAGATGATCTTCGATCACATCCACACCACCCACCTGTCGGAAAAGCCCATCCGTCTGGTCGGCGATGCGGGTGAATACACCTGCGACGCGCTCATCGTCGCCACCGGCGCCAGCGCCCAGTATCTCGGCCTGCCCTCCGAAGAAGCCTTCTCCGGCAAAGGCGTGTCGGCCTGCGCCACCTGTGACGGTTTCTTCTACCGCAACCAGGAAGTCGCGGTGATCGGCGGCGGCAACACCGCGGTCGAAGAGGCGCTCTACCTCGCCAACATCGCCAGCAAGGTCACCCTTGTGCACCGCCGCGACAAGTTCAAGGCCGAGCGCATCCTGGTGGACAAGATCCACGAGAAGGTTGCCGCCGGCAAGATCGTGCTCGAGCTCGATTCCACGCTGGACGAAGTCCTGGGCGACGCCACTGGCGTGACCGGCATGCGCATCAAGCGCACCAAGACCGGCGAGACCAAGGACATCGCCCTGAAGGGCGTGTTCATCGCCATCGGCCACAAGCCCAACACCGACATCTTCGAAGGCCAGCTGGAGATGGAAGGCGGCTACATCGTCACCAAGGGCGGACGCCACGGCAACGCCACCGCCACCAGCGTGCCGGGCGTGTTTGCTGCTGGCGACGTGCAGGACCACATCTACCGTCAGGCCGTGACCAGCGCCGGCACCGGCTGCATGGCCGCCCTCGACGCCGAGCGTTACCTCGACAGTCTGGGCCTCGCCGGCTAAGCCGCGCCAGCCCCACCGAACGGACCGGGCCATCCCCGGTCCGTTTCCATTTGGACAATCACCTTTCGCAAGCATGGGCAAGGACAAGCGCAACTCCGGCCTCGACGCCCTGAAGGCCCTCCGCGACCGCGTGCCGAACAGCGTCCTGAAGACCGTCATCGCCCGCCCGGCGCCCAAGCCGGCCCCGAGCAAGGCCGCACCGCCGCCGGACGAACCCGACGACGCCGCGCTGTTTCGCGCCCAGGTGGGCCGCATCCAGCCCCTGCGTGCCGACAACCACGCCGACCTTTCCCGCCCCAGGCCGGCCCCCACGCCGCGCCCCAAAGTTGTCGAGCCCGAGCCGGAAGCCCCGCGCCGCGCGCCGCGCATCGACGAGAACGACCCTTCCGCGGTGTTCCGCGCCGCGCTGGGCGAGATCGCCCCGATCCGCGACTTCTACCGGGTCGACCTGAGCCACCAGCGCCAGCACGCCAACCCGAACGTGCGTGCGATCGAACACTGGGAGCCCATCGCGCCGACTGTGGACGCCAGCGCCCTCCACGATCCGGCCGAGCTCTTCCGCCACGCCGCCGGCGAAGTCGCCCCCCTGAAAGACCGCAACCTCGCCGATCTCGACCGCCCCGCGCCCGCCCCGCTCCCCCGCAAACGCGAGGAAGACGAGCGCGAGGTGCTGCGCGAGGCGCTGGAGTCGCCCCTCACCTTCGAAGACCGGCTCGACATGGGCGACGAGGCCGCCTACCTGCGGGTCGGGCTGCCCCGCCGGGTGCTCACCGACCTGCGCCGCGGGCGCTGGGTGGTGCAAGGCGAGCTGGATCTCCACGGCCTCACCCGCGACGAAGCCCGGGCCAGCCTCGCCCAGTTCATCGCCCTCGCCCTCCAGCAGGGCCGCCGCTGCCTGCGGGTGATCCACGGCAAGGGCCACGGCTCGCCCGGCCGCCTGCCGGTGCTCAAGCACCTCTCCCGGGGCTGGCTGGCCCAGCGGGAAGACATCCTCGCCTTCTGCCAGGCCCGCCCCCACGACGGTGGCGACGGTGCCCTGCTCGTGCTGCTCCAGGCCGGCGGCGGCCCCAGAAGCTAAGCTGCCAGCAGCCCAAAACCATTAGCATTTTCTGATATTTAGCGCCAACGCCAGGGTTTTCGGTAGGACGGCGCACGTTTTTGGTGCCTCGTCGGCGATTCTTGCCCGCCATCAATTTTTTTCGGTCTCCACACCCCTAGAGTGCGCTGCGACAGATTGTCGCAGTGACATCACGCCGCAGGCCGTCACCGCGCAGCCGCCCGATCAGGCGGCCCATCGATTTCGGTTAGGGACAAACGGAGACCAAAATGAGCACCGAAGACATCAAGCACGACGATCAAACCCTTGTTCCGGGACGCCGCAAGTTCCTGAACAGCGCAGCCCTTGCCGGCCTGGCCGGTGCCGGTCTGTCCGTGGGCCTCTCTTCCTGCAAGCAGGAGGCCGCGCCGCCTGCCGCGGGCACCGCACCGGCCGCTCCGGCACCTGCCGCCGCCCACGCCGCCGACGGCCTGAACATCCACCCCGCGCCGGGTCAGCTCGACACCTACTACGGTATCTGGTCCGGCGGTCACTCGGGCGAAGTGCGCATCCTCGGCCTGCCCTCCGGCCGCGAGATCAAGCGGGTCCCCACCTTCAACATCGACTGCATGAGCGGCTGGGGCATCACCAACGAATCGAAGGCCATCATCGGCACCAAGGCCGACGGCAGCCTCAAGTACAAGACCGGCGACACCCACCACGTCCACGGTTCGTACACCGACGGCACCTACGACGGCAAGTACTTCTGGGTCAACGACAAGATCCACGGCCGCCTGGCGCGGATCAAGGGCGACACCTTCGAGTGCGACAAGATCACCGAGCTGCCCAACATCCAGGGCTTCCACGGCATCTTCCCCGACCGCCGCGACCCGGTGGACGAGAAGATCAACCACACCACGCGCGTCTTCTGCGGCAACGAGTTCCACCTGCCGCAACCCAACGACGGGCGCGACATGGACGACGAGAAGAAGTACAAGACGCTCTTCACCTGCGTCGACGCCGAGACCATGGAAGTGCGCTGGCAGTGCCGTGTCGACGGCAACATGGATCTGGTGGCCACCTCCTACGACGGCAAGCTCGCCGCCGCCAACCAGTACAACGTCGAGGGCGGCGCCAAGTACGAGGACATGATGTCCGCCGAGAAGGACGCCTGCGTGTTCTTCCAGGTGGCCCGCATCGAGCAGGCCATCAAGGACGGCAAGTTCGTCACCATCGGCGACAGCAAGGTGCCGGTGGTCGATGGCACCAAGGACGCCAACAAGGATCCGAAGACCGCCCTCACCTGCTACGTGCCGGTTCCGAAGAACCCCCACGGCGTCAATGCCAGCCCGGACGGCAAGTACTTCATCTGCTCCGGCAAGCTGTCGCCCACCGCCACCGTCATCGAACTCACCAAGATCCACGACTTCTTCGACGGCAAGCTCGACGACATCAACAAGAGCATCGTCGCCGAAGTCGAACTCGGCCTCGGCCCCCTGCACACCGCCTTCGACGGCCGCGGCAATGCCTTCACCACGCTGTTCCTCGACAGCCAGATCGTCAAATGGAACGTGGACACCGCGATCAAGTTCCACGCCGGCGACAAGAACGCCAAGTACGTGGTCGACCGCATCGACGTGCATTACCAGCCGGGTCACATCAACGCCTCCATGTCCGAGACGAAGGAGGCGGACGGCCAGTTCCTGTGCGTCGGCTGCAAGTTCTCGAAGGACCGCTTCCTGCCGGTGGGCCCGCTGCACCCCGAGAACGAGCAGATCATCGACATCCGCGGCGAGAAGATGAAGATGCTGGCCGACCACCCGGTCTATCCGGAGCCCCACGACTTCGTGATCGTCAAGCGCGACAAGATCAAGACGCGCCAGGTGTACAACGTCGACGAGTTCCCCAACGCCATCAAGGACGCCAAGGATGGCGGCGTGTTCCGCAACGGCAACAAGGTCACCGTCAAGCTCGTGTCCCAGGCGCCGGCCTACAGCATGCGCGAGTTCAAGGTGAAGAAGGGCGACGAAGTCACCCTCATCCTCACCAACCTCGACAAGGTGGAAGATCTGACCCACGGCTTCGCGATTCCGAAGTACGACATCAACTTCATCGTGAATCCCCAGGAGACCAAGTCGGTCACCTTCAAGGCCGACAAGCCCGGGGTTTACTGGTGCTACTGCACCCACTTCTGCCACGCCCTGCACCTTGAGATGCGCACCCGGATGATCGTCGAGAAGTAAGCGACGCCACCGCAACGATTCCTTATCGAGAGGTAATTTGGGGAGACGCACGCGTCTCCCCTTTTTTCGTTCCGGCCCCGGGTCGCACCCCTGCACCCAGCCCACCCATGACGCAAACCCGCGCCACTGCGTCAAATTGACTCAGCTTAAGGCGCCCCCCGGGCCCGTTCATCAGAATCCGGCCACATACTGATTTGTGGAGTCACCCGATGATTTCCCTGCGCGCCCTGCGCACCTTCGCCCCACGTTTTGCCGCCCGTCTCGGCGCTGGCATCGCCGCCCTGGCCCTCTCCGGCAGCGCCCTTGCCGACACCTACGAAGTCAAACTCCCCCCCGAGCTGGCCTCCTCGCCGAAGATGTGCGACTACGCGCCCTGCAAGGACGTGATGCCCGGCGCCACCCACTTCTCCGAGCGCAAGGGCCAGCCGCCCTTCGTCGAGGCTTACCGCGATGAAGCCGGCCAGCAGAAGCTCATCGGCTACGTGATGCTGTCCACCGACATCACCGACATCCCGGCGTACTCGGGCAAGCCGGTGGTCACCCTGATCGGCATGGACACCGCCGGCAAATTCACCGGGGTGAAGATCCTCAAGCACTCCGAACCCATCCTGCTGCTGGGCATCCCCGAATCGGCGCTCATCAAGTTCAACAACCAGTACCTGGGCAAGTTCGTCGGGGACAACATCGAGATCGGCAAGTCGCGCCCCGAGGAAAATCTCATCGGCCTCGACGCCATCACCGGCGCCACCGTCACCGTCATCGCCCAGAACCAGGTAATGATGGTCTCCGGCGGTGAGGTGGCCAAGCAGGTGGGCATCCTCAAGCCGGTGATCCGGCCCCAGGCCAAGTTCCCGCCCGCCGGCCCGGCGCCCAGCTGGGCGCAGCTGGTGGAAGACGGCAGCGTCCAGCGCCTCACCGTGAAGCCCGAGGAAGTCGGCCTCAAGAGCGACGGCCGACCCTACATGGACCTGTGGTTCGGCTACCTCAACCAGCCCACCATCGGCCAGGCCATCCTGGGCAAGGACGGCTACGCCAGCCTGATGGCCCGCCTCAAGGAGGGCGAGCACGCCATCTTCATCGTCGCCGACAACAGCATGGACTCCTTCAAGGGCTCCGGCTTCGTGCGCGGCGGCATCTACGACCGGGTGCAGGTGCGCCAGGGCGGCGACAGCTTCACCTTCCGCGATCTGGATTACCTCAACCTGTGGGGCATCTCGGCCACCGGCGCGCCCTCCTTCACCGAATCGGCGATCTTCATCATCCGCGGCAAGAGCTTCTCGGGCGCCTTCCCGTGGAAGCTGGTCTTCCTGGGCAACAAGATCGACAAGGAAACCGCCGCCAAGACCTTCGCCAACTTCGACAAGGAATACTGGCTCGCCGACAAATATCTGGAAGGCGGCCGCCCGGTGGTGGTCAAGCCCGACCCCACCTGGCTCAAGGTCTGGAAGGAGCGGGCCGTCGAGATCGGCGCCTTCATCGTGGTGCTGCTCGCCCTCTCCGCCGCCTACGCCAGCCGCGACAAGCTGGTACGCCGCTCCACCCACAAGAACAAATGGCCGGTGAATGCCTTCAAGTACACCGGCTGGGTGCTCTCCATCGGCTTCGTCGGCTTCTACGCCATGGCCCAGCCGTCCATCACCCAGGTGCTCACCTGGTTCCACTCGCTGCTGTTCCAGTGGAAGTGGGAGCTCTTCCTGTCCGACCCGCTGATCTTCGTGTTCTGGATCTTCATCATCGTCACCACCTTCGTGTGGGGCCGCGGCTTCTTCTGCGGCTGGCTGTGCCCGTTCGGGTCGCTCTCCGAGCTGCTCTTCAAGGTGGGCCAGGCGGTGGGCCTCAAGCGCTTCCAGTTCCACCTGCCCCAGGCGCTCCACGACAAGCTCAAGTGGGTGAAGTACGCCGTGTTCTTCGGCCTGCTGGCGGTATCGTTCTTCAGCATGGGGCTGGCCGAGAAGCTCGCCGAGGTCGAGCCCTTCAAGACCACCTTCCTGGTCGGCATCACCAACCGCAGCTGGCCCTACAGCCTGTTTGCGGCCAGCCTGCTGGGCCTGGCGATCTTCATGGAGCGGCCCTTCTGCAAGTACCTGTGCCCGCTGGGCGCGGCGCTCGCCATGCCCACCACCTTCCGCTGGTTCGGCCTCAAGCGGAAGGACGAATGCACCAGCTGCAAGGCCTGCGCCAAGGGCTGCGGATCGCTCGCCATCGACGCCAAGGGCAACATCGACCAGCGCGAGTGCATGCTGTGCCTCGACTGCATGGTGTTCTACTACGACGACCACGCCTGCCCGCCCCTGGCCCAGGAGCGCAAGCGCCGCACCAAGGCTGGTCAGCCCCTCACCCCCATCGACGGCAAGGGCTATTTCATCCCCATCCACCCGGCCCCGGTGGACAAGAAAAAGGAAGGAGCCGCAGCATGACCATCGCCGACCGCAACGAACTGCGCCAGCCCGCCTACGGCGAAGCCCACGGCGTCGCCTGGCTCGCTGCCGAGCTGTGGGATCACCTGTGGCCCTGGGCCGGCCGCGGCCAGCCTGCCCGCAAGGCCATCCAGGGCGCCGGCTTCGCGCTGGCGATCGCCGCCACCGTCGCCTGGGTGCTTGCCGCCATGGGCCGCCTGGAGGCCGGCGCGATCATCGGCTGGTGGTTCGGCTGGAGCGTCTTCGAGGTGATCGTCCGCCTCGACGCCAAGCCCTACGTGAAGGAGGGCCCGTGGTGGGGCCACCTCTACCGCCGTGCCACTGTGATGGACATGATCTGCTACGTGAGCTTCAAGAACCTGCTGATCGGCGCCGCGCTGTTCATCGGGCTGCGCACGCTGGGCATCGTGCAGGTGTAAGCCGGCTTTGGGCGAAGGCGCGCAGCGGCCTTGAGGTAAAGTGCCGCCCATGCGCCCCGCTCACCCCATCTCCGAAGACGAAGTCGAGTTCACAGCCATCCGCGCCCAGGGCGCCGGCGGGCAGAACGTGAACAAGGTGTCGAGCGCGGTGCATCTGCGTTTCGACATCGCCGCCTCGTCGCTCCCCGAACATCTGCGGGAGCGCCTGCTCCGGCTGGGTGACCAGCGCATCAGCAAGGGCGGCATCGTCATCATCAAGGCGCAGGAATTCCGCAGCCTCGAGAAGAACCGCGCCGAAGCCCTGCGGCGGCTGCAGGAACTCATCGACAGCGTGTCGGTGGTGGCCAAGCCCCGCCGCCCCACCCGGCCGACCCGCGGGTCGGTCACCCGCCGGCTGGAGGGCAAGGCCCGGCGCAGCGCCGTGAAGGCCAATCGCGGGCGTGTCGAATGAAGCGCCAGGACTACCGCGATAGACGATAATCGCGGCCTCGAGTCCCCAGCCCGGTGCTGTTTATCCTGGCCCCGGCACCTCGCCCCCATCCTCCCGCACGCCCATCGGGCACTCCGCCAGTCGACCAAGCCGACAGGCCTTTCCCCCTTCACGCCCGACCGGGCAGGACCACTCAATGCAATCGGAAAGCCACATCTTCCGCCAGGACGCCGCCCTCGAACACTCGATCGCCAACATACAGGCCGCGCCTGAAGCCCTCAACGCTCACATCGAGGTGTCCTTCTGCGGCAAAACGTCGCCGGGCCGCGACCGGCAAGGCTGCGACATGCAACAACATCTGCTGACGGCCTACGTCAAGCAGCCCCCGACGAGCACCTGCGCATGAAGACACCCGCGAGACTCGAACCGCTGGTCACCGACGGGCTGGTGAACAGCGTGCTGCGCCAGCTCATGAGCGGCAAGGAGGCCACGGTATACGTCGTCCGCTGCGGCGACGACATCCGCTGCGCCAAGGTTTACAAAGAGGCCAACAAACGCGGATTTCACACCGCGGTGGATTACACCGAGGGGCGAAAGATCAAGAACAGCCGACAGGCCCGCGCCATGGCGAAGCGCTCTCGCTACGGCCGCCAGGAGCAGGAGGCCGCGTGGCAGAGCGCCGAGGTGGACGCCCTGCGCCGACTCGCCGCCGCAGGCGTTCGGGTGCCCACGCCCTACAACTTCCACGAAGGCGTGCTGTTGATGGAGCTGGTGGCCGACGCCGACGGCGAACCCGCGCCGCGCCTCAACGATCTCTCCCTCAGCGAGGAAGACGCGCTGGCCTACCACGCGGCACTGATACGTCAGGTCGTGCGGATGCTGTGTGCCGGCATCGTTCACGGCGACCTCTCCGAATACAACGTGCTGGTGGATGCGGGCGGCCCGGTGATCATCGACCTGCCCCAGGCAGTGGATGCCGCCGCCAACAGCAACGCAAAGCGGATGCTGGGCCGCGACGTGGACAACCTCGCCGACTACTTCGGCCAGTTCGCCCCGCAACTGCTCACCACCCGCTACGGCGAAGAAATCTGGGCGCTCTATGAAGCCGGCTCGCTCCATCCGAACAGCGTACTCACCGGCCGCTTCGAGGACCCTACCGACGACGTGAATCTGGATGAGGTCATCCAGGTGATCGAAGCCGCCGACGCAGAACACGCCGAACGCCTGGCCCGCCAACAGGCCGCCGAGGCGGTCGACGACTGGACAGCAGACACATGAGGCCCGCCGCCTGAACCGGAGAACTCAGTGCGCCTCGTCGTAGGCCGACAGGCTCACCCCCGCCGCGGCGAGACATTCGCGCAGGTGCTTGACCTCCTGCTTGGTGAATTCGTTGCCGTGGTGAGGATGGTGGATGAAGAACTCATGCTTGTTGAGCATGATGCGAAAGCGCGCCCCGTGGCTGGGGTCCACATCCGCACCGAGGTGATTGAGCAGGGATTCGACCTCGCGCCACTGGATGTTGCTGCTGACCGGCTCGCGGAAGATCGCTTCAAGGACGTGACGGTGCTTGTTGCTCATGGTTTGCTCCTCCCGTTGATCGTTGGCGATATTCTTGCACCGTGGGCCCGGCCCGCATACCGCCCGCGGGCTTGATCGCCCGGCCTTCGCACCACCGTTGATCCACGACAAAGAAAGACGTCACCATGCCCGTGCTGCTGCAAGTCGATTTCCCGTTTTCCGGCCCCTGGGGCCCGGCGATGACCGACGCCCTGCAAGGCCTCGCCGCCTCCATCGCCCAGGAGCCCGGCCTGATCTGGAAGATCTGGACCGAGAACGCCGCCACCAATGAGGCCGGCGGCATCTACCTGTTCGCCGACCGCCCCAGCGCCGAGGCCTACCTGGCGATGCACACCGCGCGCCTCAAGGGCTTCGGCATTCCTGAGGTGAATGGGAAGATCTTCGACGTAAACGGCGAGCTTTCCGCCATCGACCGCGCGCCGCTCTGAGCCCGCCGATCCCGGCCCGCGTCACGGGGCCGGCAAAATAGTCATGGGCCGATCATGCTGCGGTCGCTATCATGCGCGACCCCCACGCGGCATTTCCCCATGATCACCCTCAAAAACGTCACCTTGCGCCGCGGCGCCAAGGTGCTGCTCGATAGCGCTTCCGTCACCCTCAACCCCGGCGAGAAGGTCGGCCTGGTCGGGCGCAACGGCGCCGGCAAATCGTCCCTGTTCGGCCTACTCAACGGCAGCCTTCACGAAGACGCGGGCGACTACTCGATCCCCAGCCAGTGGCACATGGCCCAGGTGGCCCAGGACATGCCCGAGACCGAGCAGAGCGCCACCGACTTCGTGATCGAGGGCGACACCGTGCTGCTCGCCGCCCAGCGCGAAGTGGCCGCGGCCGAAGCCAGCGACGACGGCATGCGCATGGCCCACGCCTACATGGAGCTCCACGACGCCGGCGCCCACGACGCGGAAGCCCGCGCCCAGGCCCTGATCCTCGGCCTCGGCTTCAAGGTGTCGGAGCTCTCCCAGCCGGTGAACAGCTTCTCGGGCGGCTGGCGGATGCGCCTGCAGCTGGCCCGGGCGCTGATGTGCCCGTCGGACCTGCTGCTCCTCGACGAACCCACCAACCACCTGGATCTGGACGCGCTGGTGTGGCTCGAAGCCTGGCTCAAGCGCTACGCCGGCACGCTCATCGTGATCAGCCACGACCGGGAATTCCTCGACGCCATCACCTCGGTCACGCTGCACATCGACAACGCCCGGCTGGTGCGCTACGGCGGCAACTACAGCACTTTTGAAGACATGCGCGCCGAGCAGATGCTGCTCCAGCAGGCTGCGGTGGCCAAGCAGGCCGACAAGATCGCCCACCTCAAGAAGTTCATCGACCGCTTCAAGGCCAAGGCCAGCAAGG
>NZ_CALAYQ010000133.1:0-19438 GCF_937894855.1 uncultured Zoogloea sp. | reverse complement strand
CCGCGCTGAACAACTGCGCTGCGAAGAGGGCCGAATTATAAAGAACTATCAGAAGCCGTCAAGAGGTTTGGCGAAATTAATTCAAAACAGACCTCAGTCTCCGTCATGAACGATGCCGCGGCTCTTCAGCCGATACACCATCTGCGGCCGGGTGATGCCCAGCAGGCGCGCCGCAGCCGCAATGTTGCCCCCGGCCCGTTCGACCGCCCGCTTGAGTAGCAGCGTTTCGATTTCGTCGAGGGAGACGTTCTCGCACTCGTTGCCATCCCCCAGCAGCAGGTTGTTCACGCCGCGGCTGACCCGGTCGAACTCGCAGGCCTGATCCGGCCCAGAGACCAGCGACGCAGGATCGCTGGCCACCAGACGCCCTTCACGACCCACTTCAAAGCGCTGCTCGCCAAACAGCTCTCCACTCGTAAACAGATGCGGCGAATCGATGGCGCCGTTCTCCGGCGCGAGGATCGCTCCGCGCTCGATCACGTTTTCGATCTCGCGCACATTGCCCGGCCAGTCATAGGACAGCATGGCATCCACCGCCCGCTGGGTGAAGCCGGTGAGATGGCGCCCGTGCAGCCGATTGAACTTGGTGAGGAAGTGGGTCATCAGCAGCGGGATGTCTTCCCGGCGCTCGCGCAGCGGCGAGATGCGGATCGGGAACACATTGAGGCGGAAGAACAGATCCTCACGAAAACGCCCCGCGCGCACCTCCTCGCGAAGATCGACGTTGGTCGCGGCGATCACCCGCACATCGACCTGACGGGTGCAGGTGTCACCGAGGCGTTCGACTTCGCCTTCCTGCAGCACCCGCAGCAGCTTGCCCTGGGCGATGGCGCTGAGGGTGCCGATCTCGTCGAGGAACAGGGTGCCGCCATCGGCGCGCTCGAAACGGCCGGGCCGGCTCTGCATGGCGCCACTGAAGGCGCCCCGCTCGACGCCAAAGAGTTCGGACTCGATCAGCTGCTCGGGAATCGCCGCACAGTTGATGGCCACAAACGGCTTGTCGCTGCGATTGCTCAGGCGATGCAGGTTGCGGGCAAAGACTTCCTTGCCCACCCCGCTCTCGCCTAGAAAGAGCACCGTCGCCTGGGTGGGCGCCACGCGCTTCACCATATGGAGGGCGGCGGCGTAGCTGGGCGAGATGCCCACCGGGCCGCTCTTCTGGCCATCGTCCTCGACGGGACGGCCCACCGTGCTGGCCGGGCGCCCGCCGGGCAGGGCCGGATGCTGGGTGAGGGTCTCGGGCATCATGTAGCGGAGATCCTCAATGCCCTCCTCGCCCCATTCTTCCACTAACTTGCCGACGATGCGGCACGCCGAATGCCTCATCGACTGGCATTCGACCTCCCGGTACAGCACCTGGCGGCCCATGAACTCGGTCGAGAAACCCGACGCGTAGCCGATCTGCATCCAGCAGGCGGGTTCGCTGCCGATGGGGAAGTGGCGCATGTGCTCTTCGTCCTCGACCTGGCTCGTCCAGATGAACTCGCCGTAGTGCTGGCCCCGAGCCACATCGAACTCGAGCCGGACGGGCTCGGAGATGCCGATGCCCTCGAGGCAGTGCATCTGCGGGCCGACGACGAACATGTCGCGCAGCGACGTGCGGGAGCGGACCTTGCGGGCCATCTGGGCATCGTGGACGCCGGCGTGGTAGCCCATCCGCGTCATGAAGCCACGGGCGACGTCGATGCCGAGGGCTTCGATCATCTCGCGGCGCAGCGTACCGAGGGACTTGGCGTGGATGAGCAGCATGCGCTGGTCGTCCAGCCAGATGCGGCCGTCGCTCGTCGAGAAACGCAACCTGGCGAGCAGGTCGGAAAAATCAGGAAAACGAAGCTTGTCGTGCTCGACCGATTCGGGGTCGACGATCGGCTTTCCCCGCACGGCCGGCGATGTCCTGGTGACGGTCTTCATGCCTGCTCCCCGGGCGTCTGGCGCGCCTTGCTTCTCATCTTGTCTCCATCCTCATGCTCGTTGTTGCGGTTGCAGCGGGCCACTCGAGCCAGCGTGCTCCGTCTTTAGCTTTTAAAGATACGCCGGCTTGAGGGAAAGGAACAACGCAATGAAGCCGACTATGCACGGATTGATGCATATTGCGCCACAATATTTATGGACGCATTAAATCATTTGATTCACAACGCCCGCCAGCCCCCTCTCCCCGGCCGCCCCCGCGCCCATGCAAAAAGGGTTCCGCATTCCGGAACAACCCTTTTGCGACAAGGGGATACCTCCGCCAGCCGGCCCCGGCCAGCGGGTCATGGCACAGCTCCTGCTAAATCATGAGGCAGAAGGCGACCAAGTGAGCAAATGCTCGACACCTCATCCGGCCGCCCCAAAACGCCCCCAGAGAGGCACACCAAAGGAGACGGCCATGCAGCACCTCTTGCGCCATCGCGGCCACCACCGCTAGCCAGACCCGCAGCAAGCCCTCCCGCCCAGACAGCCGACCCGCGCCGACGCCGGTCGTCACGGACGTCTGTTGCCTGGAAAAACGAAACAAGAGGGGTCGCCAAACCCCGAAGCAGTCCCTTGATTTAGACCATGGATAGGAGATCAGCGTGACCCAAACCACCCAAGACAGCCAACTCAAGATTTCGAAGTTGGAAGCGATGCTGGAGGAGGACCCGGCGAAGCAGGTGTACCGCATTGACCGTGCGGCCTTCACCGACCAGGAGCTGTTCGAGCTCGAGATGAAGTACATCTTTGAAGGCAACTGGATCTTCATGGCCCACGAAAGCCAGATCCCGAACCCGAACGACTACTACACCCTGTACGTCGGCCGTCAGCCGGTGATCATCACCCGCGACAAGAATGGCCAGCTTCACGCCATGGCCAACACCTGCACCCACCGCGGCGCAACCCTGGCCCGCCACAAGAAGGGCAACAAGTCGAGCTTCACCTGCCCGTTCCACGGCTGGACCTTCAACAACGCCGGCAAGCTGCTCAAGGTGAAGGACCAGAACCCGGACGCCGGCTACCCCGAGTGCTTCAACAAGGACGGCAGCCACGACCTCGTCAAGCTCGGTGCCTTCGAGAGCTACCGTGGCTTCCTGTTCGGCTCCCTCAACCCGGACGTCGTGCCCCTCGTCGAGCACCTGGGTGAAGCCACCAAGATCATCGACATGATCGTCGACCAGGCCCCGGACGGCATCGAAGTCCTGCGCGGCTCCGGCGCCTACACCTTCGACGCCAACTGGAAGCTTCAGGCCGAGAACGGCGCCGACGGCTACCACGTCACCGCCACCCACTGGAACTACGCCGCCACCCAGGGCCGCCGCACCACCGACGGCAAGGTCGACACCATCAAGGCGATGAGCGCCGGCGGCTGGGCCCGCCAGGGCGGCGGCTCCTACTCGTTCAAGAACGGCCACATGCTGCTGTGGACCAACTGGGCCAACCCCGAAGACCGTCCCCTGTGGGGCAAGCGCGCCGAGTGGGTCGAGAAGTTCGGCGAAGCCCGCGCCGACTGGATGCTGAAGAAGTCGCGCAACCTGTGCCTGTACCCGAACGTGTACCTGATGGACCAGTTCAGCTCGCAGATCCGCGTGCTGCGCCCCCTGTCGGTCGACAAGACCGAGGCCGTCATCTACTGCATCGCGCCGAAGGGCGAAGCCCCGGACGCCCGCCAGCGCCGCCTGCGCCAGTACGAAGACTTCTTCAACGCCACCGGCATGGCCACTCCGGACGATCTGGAAGAGTTCCGCTCCTGCCAGCACGGCTTCAACGCCCGCATCGTCAAGTGGAACGACATGACCCGCGGCGCCACCCACTGGGTGCAGGGCCCGGACGAGAACGCCGACCTGATCGGCCTCAAGCCGGAACTGTCGGGCGTCAAGACCGAGGACGAAGGCCTGTACGTGATGCAGCACCAGTTCTGGGTCGAAGTCATGAAGAAAGCCATCCTCGCTGAACAAGAAAACGGAGCCAACTAATGCTGTCCTACGAAGCCATCCAAGCCTTTGTCTTTCAAGAAGCCCGCGCCCTCGATGAGCGCCGCTGGAACGACTGGCTGTCGTTCTACGCCGACGACGTGGAGTTCTGGATGCCGTCGTGGGATGACGACGACACCCTGACCGACGACCCGCACAGCCAGGTCTCGCTGATCTACTACGCCAACAAGCAGGGCCTCGAAGACCGCGTCTTCCGGATCGAGACCGACCGCTCCAGCGCCACCATCCCGGACACCCGCCACTGCCACCTCATCACCAACCTCGAGGTGCTGGCCCAGGACGAGACGAGCGCCAGGGTCCGTTTCAACTGGGCGACCCACAGCTTCCGCTACGACATCCTCGACACCTACTTCGGCTACTCCGAGTACACGATCGACACGTCTGGCGAGAAGCCCCTGATCAAGAAGAAGTACGTGGTCCTGAAGAACGACTACATCCATCACGTTCTCGACATCTACCACATCTGATTCATTGATCGACGACGGCCCGCCTCCGGGCGGGCCGAGCACCACCCTCGCAGAGAAGGACAACTCCATGCCGTACAACATCGCCCTGCAATTCGAAGACGGGGTCACCCGCATCATCCAGTGCGACGCCGACGAACTGGTGGCCGACGCGGCCTACCGCGCCAAGATCAACATCCCGCTCGACTGCCGCGACGGCGCCTGCGGCACCTGCAAATGCCACTGCGAGAGCGGCACCTACACCCAGGGTGTCTATATTGAAGACGCCCTCACCGACGAAGAGGCTTCCCAGGGCTACATCCTCACCTGCCAGATGAAGCCGGCCTCCGACTGCGTGATCCGCATCCCGGCCTCGTCCGCCGCGTGCAAGACCGAAGTCGCCACCCACAGCGCCACCCTCACCGAGATCGACCGCAACTCGCCGACCACCGTCTCCTTCAAGCTCGAAGCCGACAAGGCGATCTCCTTCCTGCCCGGCCAGTACGTGAACCTCGTCGTCCCCGGCACCCAGGAAACCCGCGCCTACTCCTTCAGCAGCGCCCCCAACCAGACCGGCGTCAGCTTCCTGATCCGTGACGTGCCGAACGGCCTGATGAGCACCTTCATGCGCCAGAAGGCCAGCACCGGCGACACCATGACCTTCACCGGCCCCTTCGGCAGCTTCTACCTGCGCCCGGTCGAACGCCCCGTGCTGATGCTCGCCGGCGGCACCGGCCTCGCCCCGTTCCTGTCGATGCTGCTGTCCCTCCAGAACAACCCGCCCGCCCAGCCGATCCTGCTGGCCTACGGCGTGAATACCAACGACGACCTCGTCGAGCTGGAAACCCTGGCCGCCCTCAAGGCCGCCATCCCCAGCCTCGAGTTCTTCACCGTCGTCGTCGACCCGGCCAGCGGCCACCCGAAGACCGGCTACGTCACCGACCACCTCACGCCCGCCCAACTCAACGACGGCAACGTGGATGTGTACGTCTGCGGCCCCCCGCCGATGGTCGAAGGCGTGCGCAAGTGGATGGACGGCGCCGGCGTCACCCCCAACAGCTTCCACTTCGAGAAGTTCTCGTCGTCCACCGCAGGAGCCCACTGACATGGCCGGCGCAAACCGTTTCAAGAAGAAGGTCGTCATCGTCACCGGCGCCGCCCAGGGCATCGGCCGCGGCGTCGCCCTGCAGGCCGCGGCCGAAGGCGGCGCCGTGGTGGCGGTGGACCGCTCCGACCTGGTGAAGGACGTCGTCGCCGAAATCAAGGAGGCCGGCGGCAAGGCCATCGCCGTGCAGGCCGACCTCGAAACCTTCGCCGGCGCCCAGTCGGTGATGGATGCCGCCCTCAAAAAGCACAAGCGCATCGACGTGCTCATCAACAACGTCGGCGGCACCATCTGGGCCAAGCCTTTCGAGTTCTACGAAGAAGCCCAGATCGAGGCCGAGATCCGCCGCTCGCTCTTTCCCACCCTGTGGTGCTGCCGCGCCGTGCTGCCGGCCATGCTGGCCCAGAAGAAGGGCGTGATCGTGAACGTGTCGTCCATCGCCACCCGTGGCGTGCATCGCGTGCCCTACTCGGCGGCCAAGGGCGGCGTAAATGCCCTCACCGCCTCCATCGCCATGGAGCACACCAGGGACGGCATCCGCATCAACGCCACCGCCCCCGGCGGCACCGAAGCCCCGCCCCGGCGCATCCCGCGCAACGCCGAGCCGCGCTCCGCGCCGGAAACCGAGTGGTACCAGGGCGTCATCGACCAGACCATCGACTCCAGCCTGATGCACCGCTACGGCACGATCGACGAGCAGGTCGCCCCGATCCTCTTTCTGGCCTCGGACGAGTCCGCCTACATCACCGGAACGATCATCCCGGTCGGTGGCGGCGACCTCGGCTGAAGCCATTACCCCGGCGTCCCACACCCGCCAGCCCATAACTACATAAATCGAGAGACAAATGGCCCGAGTAGACATCCACCACCTGTCAGACCACGCGAAGTTCAACGGCTTCCACGGCATCGTCCTGTTCTGGTGCGCCCTCATCATCATCTTCGACGGCTACGATCTCGCCGTCGCCGGCATCGCCCTCCCCTCGATCATGAAGGAGATGGGCGTCACCCCCGCCACGGCCGGCTACATGGTCAGTTCAGCCCTGTTCGGGATGATGTTCGGGGCGATCTTCCTCGGCACCATCGCCGACAAGATCGGCCGCCGCTGGGCCATCGTGATCTGCATCGTGCTGTTCAGCGCCTTCACCGCCGCTGCCGGCATGACAACCGACCCGGTCAGCTTCAGCGTGACCCGCTTCCTGGCCGGCCTCGGCATCGGTGGCGTGATGCCCAACGTCGTCGCCCAGATGACCGAGTACTCGCCCCGCAAGATGCGCAGCACGCTGGTGACGCTGATGTTCAGCGGCTACGCGGTGGGTGGCATGCTCGCCGCGGTGCTGGGCAAGGGCCTGATCGAAAGCTACGGCTGGTCCTACGTGTTCTTCGCCGCCGCTGCGCCGATGGTGCTGATCCCCTTCGTGCTCAAGTCGCTGCCCGAGTCGATGCCCTTCCTCATCAAGACCGGCCGCATCGACGAGCTGAAGGCGATCGTCCAGCGCCTCGAGCCGAGCTACACCCCGTCGGCCGCCGACGAGTTTGCCCTGCCCGCCGCCCACAAGGCCCACGGCGCGCCGATCGGCAAGCTGTTCCAGGAAGGCCGCGGTTTCTCGACCCTGATGTTCTGGGTCACCTTCTTCATGTGCTTGTTCATGGTGTATGCCCTCAGCTCCTGGCTCACCAAGCTCATGGCCAGCGCCGGCTACAGCCTCGGCTCCGCCCTCACCTTCGTGCTCGTGCTCAACTTCGGCGCGATGATCGGGGCCATCGGTGGTGGCTGGCTGGCTGACCGTTTTCACATCAAGTACGTGCTCCTCGGCTTCTACGCGCTCGCCGCGGTGTCGATCACGCTGCTTGGCTACAAGGTGCCGACCGAGGTGCTGTTCATCCTGGTGGGCCTGGCTGGCGCCTCGACCATCGGCACCCAGATCCTGACCTACGCTTATGTGGGTCAGTACTACCCGATGTCGGTGCGCTCCACCGGCATCGGGTGGGCTTCTGGCGTGGGACGCAGCGGCGCCATCCTCGCCCCGATCGTGATCGGCATGCTGGTGGGCATGAAGCTCCCGCTCGAGCAGAACTTCATGGCCATCGCCGTCCCCGCCGTGATCGCTCTGATCTCCGTCGCGCTCATCAACACCCGCCGCTCGGCCACCGCCCACTGATCCACCCGCAGCGCCCCGGCCACCGACACGGTGCCGGGGCCCGCAAACCCCGCGTTGCCTGCGGCCCCGAACAGGCCGACACCCCGGCGCGGGCTTCACCGCCCAACCCGCCGCAGTGCGTCCTCTCAAAAAATATCGATATTGCTGATAAATTTTGAGACTTTTGGCTATGCTATGGGGCGTGCACGTTTTTGCGCGCACAAGCAGCACGAGATGCTTCACCCGCAGAGCGACCTACGGGTCGAAACAGCCGAGGGACTGCACACGCAGCCCGACCGGTACAAGTCGATCGCCCGGTTTCGGGTTTCAGGCGACGACGCACATAAATCAACCCGAAGAGGAGATATTGAATGGCACTCACCGGCGTATTGCGCCCCGGGCACGTCTCGATCCGCGTGCTCGAACTGGAACCGGCCGTCAAGCATTACCGCGACGTGCTCGGCCTCATCGAAGTCGCCCGCGACGCCCAGAACCGCGTCTACCTGAAGGGGTGGGACGAACAGGACCACAGCAGCGTGATCCTGCGTGAAGCCGACGAAGCCGGCATGGATTACATGGGCTGGAAGGTTGACTCCCCCGCCACCCTCAAGAAGCTGGCCGCCGATGTGGAAGCATCCGGCCTCGCCACCGAGATGAGCTGGGTTCCCGCCGGCGAGCTGCTCGCCACCGGCGAACGCTTCCGCTTCACGGTGCCCACCGGCCACGTGATGGAGCTCTACGCCCAGAAGGACATCGTTGGCAACAACTGCGGCACCGACGGGCAGGACGTCAACCCGGACCCGTGGCCCGACAACCTGAAGGGCATCGCCCCGTCGCGCTTCGACCACTGCCTGCTGTACGGCGATGACCTCGACGGCACCGTCAAGCTGTTCATGGAAGTGCTGGGCTTCGGCCTCGCCGAGAAGGTCTGCCTGTCCGAAAACAAGGACTTCATGATCGGCGCCTTCCTGTCCTGCTCGAACAAGGCCCACGACGTGGCCTTCATCCGCCAGCCGGTGAAGGGCAAGTTCCACCACGCCTCGTTCGAACTGCGCAGTTGGGAGCAGGTCCTGCGTGCCGGCGACATTCTGTCGCGCACCAAGACCTCCATCGACATCGGCCCGACCCGTCACGGCATCACCCGCGGCGAGACGATCTACTTCTTCGACCCGTCGGGCAACCGCAACGAGGTCTTCGCCGGTGGTTACATCTACTACCCGGACAAGCCGCCCATCACCTGGTACGACGAGTCCCTCGGACCGGCGATCTTCTACCACGATCGCAAGCTCAACGAAGCCTTCCTGAGCGTGTTCACCTGATCAGAAACACCGACCGCGCACCGGCCTCCGATGCGCGGTTTTTTCCTTCTGATCCGCCTTAAAAAAATATCGAGATTTTTAAAAAATATCGGAAAATAGGCTATTCTATCGATCGTGAATCCTTTCACGCTCACTGCCTTACCGATGGATGAACAGCCGGTCGATGCGGAGCACAGCGGTGAGCAGGGCCGAGACACCACTAAAAGAGAGTACGACATGAAAGAGATCAAGAATTTCATCAACGGTGAGTACGTCACCAACCTCAGCGGCAAGACCTACGAGAAGCGCAACCCGGTCGACAACTCGCTGATCGGCATGGTCTATGAAGCCGGCCAGCCCGAAGTGGACGCCGCCGTCGCCGCCGCCAAGGCCGCCCTGAAGGGCCCCTGGGGCAAGCTGTCGGTGGTCGAGCGCTGCGCCATGCTCGACGCCATCGTTGCCGAGATCAACAACCGCTTCGACGACTTCCTGCAGGCCGAGATCGCCGACACCGGCAAGCCGGCCCACCTCGCCTCGCACATCGACATCCCGCGCGGCGCGGCCAACTTCAAGATCTTCACCGACACGATCAAGAACGTGTCCACCGAATCCTTCGAGATGCGCACCCCGGACGGCAAGACTGCCCGCTCCTACGGCGTGCGCACCCCGCGCGGCGTCATCGGCATCATCTGCCCGTGGAACCTGCCGCTGCTGCTGATGACCTGGAAGGCCGGCCCGGCGCTCGCCTGCGGCAACACCGTGGTCGTGAAGCCCTCCGAAGACACCCCCAGCACCGCCACCCTGCTGGGTGAAGTGATGAACAAGGTCGGCGTACCCCCCGGCGTGTACAACGTGGTGAACGGCTACGGCGTGAACTCCGCCGGCTCCTTCCTCACCGCCCACCCGGACGTGAACGGCATCACCTTCACCGGCGAGACCCGCACCGGCACCGCCATCATGCAGGCCGCCGCCGTCGGCATCCGCCCGGTGTCGCTGGAGCTGGGCGGCAAGAACGCCGCCGTCGTGTTTGCCGACGCCGACTTCGACAACGCCGTCGCCACGGTCACCCGCTCCTGCTTCGAGAACGCCGGCCAGGTGTGCCTCGGCACCGAGCGCGTGTACGTCGAGCGCCCGATCTTCGACAAGTTCGTCGCCGCCCTCAAGGAAAAAGCCGAGCAGATGAAGCCGGGCCGCCCCTTCGACCACGACACCAAGATCGGCCCGCTGGTCAGCAAGAAGCACCAGGCCAAGGTGCTGGGCATGTACGCCAAGGCCAAGGAAGAAGGCGCCAACATCGTCTTCGGCGGCGGCATCCCCGACATGCCGGAAGACCTGAAGGACGGCTGCTGGGTCGAGCCCACCATCTGGACCGGCCTGCCGGAAACCGCCACCGTCGTCACCGAAGAAATCTTCGGGCCGTGCTGCCACATCAGCCCGTTCGACAGCGAAGACGAAGTGCTGAACAAGGTCAACGCCAACCGCTACGGCCTTGCCACTTCCATCCACACCCAGGACATCAGCCGCGCCATGCGCCTGGCCAACGCCATCGAAGTGGGCCTGTGCTGGGTCAACAGCTGGTTCCTGCGCGACCTGCGCACCCCGTTCGGCGGCTCCAAGCAGTCCGGCATCGGCCGTGAAGGCGGCCTGCACTCGCTGGAGTTCTACACCGAGCTGCGCAACGTGATGGTCAAGTACTGAGCCACCGGCGATGATTCAGAATCCCGAAATCGGCACGCGCGTTCGCACCGGCGGGTTCGAGACCAACGTCCATGACGTGGGCAGCGGCGCCTCGGTGCTGCTGATCCACGGCTCGGGCCCGGGCGTCTCCGCCTGGGCCAACTGGCGGCTGGTGATCCCCGCGCTGGCGAAGGATCGCCGGGTGATCGCCCCGGACATGGTGGGCTTCGGCTACACCGACCGTCCGGCAGGCATCCAGTACGGCATGGACACCTGGGTCCAGCAGGCCCTCGATCTGCTCGACGCCCTCGGGCTCGAGCAGGTGGACCTGGTGGGCAACTCCTTCGGCGGCGCCCTGGCCATGGCCCTGGCGATCCGCGCGCCCCAGCGGGTGCGCCGGCTGGTGCTGATGGGTTCGGTCGGCGTGCCCTTCGAGATCACCGAAGGGCTCGACGCGGTGTGGGGCTACCAGCCCTCCTTCGAAGCCATGCGCGGGATCATGGATTACTTCGCCTGGAGCCGTGAGCTCGTCTCCGACGAACTCGCCGAGCTGCGTTACCAGGCAAGCATCCGCCCGGGCTTCCAGGAGTCCTTCGCGGCCATGTTCCCCGCCCCGCGCCAGCGCTGGGTGGACGCCATGACCAGCCGCGAAGCCGACATCCGCGCCCTGCCCCACGAGACCCTGATCATCCACGGCCGCGAAGACAAGGTGATTCCGCTATCCAACTCGCTTACCCTTGCCGAGTGGATTGCGAACGCCCAGCTTCATGTGTTCGGCCACTGCGGCCACTGGACGCAGATCGAACACAACGCCCGCTTCAACCGGCTCGTCGGCGACTTCCTCGCCGAAGCCGACCAGCAGACTTCCTGACATCCGAGGTTTTCCCCATGTTGAACAAATCCAAGATCGAACAATACGGCGACGAACTCTACAACGCCCTCGTCACCCGTACCCCCGTCGCCCCGCTGACCGACCGCGAAGCCGAGATCACCATCGAGGACGCCTACCAGATCCAGCAGCGCATGATCGCCCGCCGCCTCGAAGCTACCGGCGAGACCATCATCGGCAAGAAGATCGGCGTGACCAGCAAGGTCGTGATGGACATGCTCAAGGTCAACCAGCCCGACTTCGGCATGCTCACCTCCGGCATGGTCTTCAACGAAGGCGAGGCCGTCGACACCAGCAAGATGATCGCCCCGCGCGCCGAGGCCGAAGTGGCCTTCATCCTCAAGTCCGACCTGATGGGCCCGGGCGTCACCGCCGCCGACGTGCTGCGCGCCACCGAATGCGTGGTGCCCTGCTTCGAGATCGTCGATTCCCGCATCCAGGACTGGAAGATCAAGATCCAGGACACCGTCGCCGACAACGCCTCGTGTGGCGTGCTCACCCTCGGCGGCCGTCGCAAGAGCCCGCGTGACATCGACCTGGCCCTGGCCGGCATGGTCCTCGAGAAGAACGGCGAAGTGATCAGCACCTCCACCGGCGCCGCCGTGCAAGGCTCCCCGGTCAACGCCGTGGCCTGGCTCGCCAACACCCTCGGCCGCCTGGGCATCGGCCTCAAGGCCGGCGAAGTGATCCTGTCCGGCTCCCAGTCCCCGCTCGTCCCGGTCAAGGCCGGCGACAGCCTGGTGTGCTCCGTCGGCGGCCTCGGCAGCACCTCGGTCCGCTTCATCTGACACTGAATAACTGAATAAAAGAGAGACACAGCCAATGAAACTCGACAACGCAACCATTCTGAAGCTCGCCGAGCACCTCGAAAACGCCGAACTGCAGGCCCACGACGTCACCAAGATCACCGACGACTACCCGGACATGGACTGGGATGACGCCTACGCCATCCAGGACGAGATCCGCCGCCGCAAGGAGGCCCGCGGCAACAAGGTCGCCGGCCTCAAGTGCGGCCTGACCTCCTTCGCCAAGATGAAGCAGATGGGCGTCGAGACCCCGGTGTTCGGCTTCGTCGCCGACTACATGTCCCGCCCGGACGGCGGCGAGATCAAGCACGCCGAGCTGATCCACCCGAAGGTCGAGGCCGAGATCTGCATCGTCACCAAGGCCCCGCTGAAGGGCCCCGGCTGCCACGTGGGCGCCGTGATGGCCGCCGTGGATTTCGTGCTGCCGGCCGTCGAGATCATCGACTCCCGCTACCGTGACTTCAAGTTCGACCTGAAGAGCGTGATCGCCGACAACACCTCGTCGTCGCGCTTCGTGATCGGCGGCAACATGCGTAACCTCGACGAACTCGACCTGCGCACCCTGGGCGTGGTGCTCGAGATCAACGGCGAGATCAAGGCCATGGCCGCCGGCGCCGCCGTGCTGGGCCACCCGCTGGCCGCCGTCGCCATGCTGGCCAACCACCTGGGCGCCCGCGGCCAGGAGATCCCGGCCGGCACCTTCATCATGACCGGCGGCGTCACCGAGGCCATCGCGGTCAACCCGGGCGACAACGTGAACGTGCGCTTCCAGGATCTGGGCTCCGTCTCGATGCGCTTCGTGTAAGCGCCCTTGGCGCGGCGGGCTACCCGGCCGGCCGCGCCAGCACCCGATTCAACAACCGGTCAGCATCGATCCGGTGACCGCCACCACGGCCGTCACCGGCCTTCGCACGAGAGCAGCAGGCAGGGCGCCGACCGGGAGGGGACACACAAGAGGACAACAAAAATGTCATCCAAGCAAGACCTCAGCAACACCTTCACGCGCGAGAGCGGCGAGATCCACCTGGGCGGGATCGACGCAATCGTGCGCCTCACGCTGGACCAGATCCGCACCGACGCCCGGCGCGGCCTGAAGACCGGCATGTTCATCTCCGGCTACCGGGGCTCCCCCGTCGGCATGCTCGACGCGGCCCTCATCAAGCAGCAGAAGCTGCTGGTCGAGAACAACATCAAGTTCGTCGACGGCCTGAACGAAGACCTCGCCGCCACCGCCGTGTGGGGCACCCAGATGATGCACACCGTCGGCAAGCCGAAGTTCGATGGCGTGACCGGCATGTGGTACGGCAAGGCGCCGGGCGTGGATCGCTCGGGCGACGCCCTCAAGCACGCCAACTACACCGGCATCGGCAAGAACGGCGGCGTGCTCGCCATCGCCGGCGACGACCCCAGCTGCAAGAGTTCGTCCCTGTGCTCGCAATCCGAGCCGATGCTCTTCCACGTGGGCATTCCGTCGCTCTACCCGGCCAACGTGCAGGAAATCCTCGACCTGGGCCTGCACGGCTACCAGATGTCGCGCCTCGCCGGCGTGTGGATGGGCATGAAGATCGTCACCAACGTGGCCGACGGCACCGGCACCGCCAATGTCGATCCGGCCCGCCTCAACTTCATCACCCCGGATCTGACCTTCGACGGCAAGCTCTTCACGCCCAACATGAACCTGGGCATGAACGTGCGCGTCGAGGCGCTGGAGATGGAGCAGTCGCTCTACACCCGCCGCCTGGAAGTGGTGAAGCGCTACGCCCGCGAGAACAAGCTCAACAACATCGTGATCCCCAACCCGGACGCGTGGCTCGGGATCATCACCGCCGGCAAGACCTACAACGACCTGATGCAGGCCTTCCTCGAGATGGGCCTGGACGACGCCGCGCTGCGCCGCTACGGCATCCGCGTGCTCAAGATGGGCATGCTGTTCCCGATGGAACCGACCATCGTCCGCGAGTTTGCCGAAGGCCTCGAAGAGATCTTCGTGATCGAAGAGAAGCGTCCCTTCCTCGAGATGTTCGCCAAGCAGGTGCTGTACGGCCGCGCCAACGCGCCGCGCATCGTCGGCAAGTTCGACGAGGAAGAAAAGGAGCTGCTGCCCCACTACGGCGAGTTCGAATCCGACGTGATCGTGCGGGCGCTGCTCAAGCGCCTCGGCCGCAAGACGCGCATCGAATCCGCCGAAGCCTGGCTCAAGCGCCTCGACGAGATCCACGCCCGCACCAAGCTGCCGACCACCGCCCGCACCGCCTGGTACTGCTCCGGCTGCCCGCACAACAGCTCCACCGTGGCGCCGGAAGGCACCATCGTGTCGGCCGGCATCGGCTGTCACACCATGGCCATGTGGATGAACCGCAACGTGGTGATGGGCACCCACATGGGGGCCGAAGGCGCCCAGTGGATCGGCATGGCGCCCTTCACCGAGACCGGCCACATCTTCCAGAACATGGGCGATGGCACCTACGCCCACTCGGGCAGCCTGGCGATCCGCTACGCCGCCTCGGCCGGGGTGAACATCACCTTCAAGCTGCTGGTCAATGCCCACACCTCGATGACCGGCGGCCAGGCGATCCAGGGCGCCAACCCGGTGGCCAACATGGTGTCCGACCTGCTCGCCAACGGCGTGCGCCGCGTGATCGTGACCACCGACGAGCCGGGCAAGTATTCCGGCGTGTCCCTGGCCGGCCACACCGAAGTCTGGCACCGCGACCGCCTCGACGAAGCCCAGCGCGAACTGGCTTCCACCCCCGGCACCACCGTGCTGATCCACGACCAGGAATGCGCCGCCGAGCTGCGTCGCGCCCGCAGCCGTGGCAAGGCCGAAGAGCCGGCCGAGGTGGTCGTCATCAACGAGCGCGTGTGCGAAGGCTGCGGCGACTGCGGCGAGAAGTCCAACTGCATGAGCGTGGAGCCGGTGCAGACCGAGTTCGGCCGCAAGACGCGCATCCACCAGTCGTCGTGCAACAAGGATTTCTCGTGCGTGAAGGGCTTCTGCCCGTCCTTCCTGACCGTCACCCCCAACCCGGCGCCGGCCTCGGAGGGCGCGCCCAAGAAGAAGAAAGGCCGCATCCCGGTGCTCGACCGCGCGCTGCCTGATCCGGTCAACAAGATCGACGACACCATCGGCGTGGGCATCCACGTGATGGGCATCGGCGGCACGGGTTCCGTCACCGTCGTGGCCACCCTCGCCAACGCCGCGCGCCTCGAAGGCAAGCACGTCATCGGCCTCGACCAGACCGGCCTCGCCCAGAAGGGCGGCGCGGTGATCTCCGACATCAAGATCACCCACAAGCCGTTCCAGGGTTCCAACAAGATCTCCGACGGGCGTGCCGACCTGTACCTGGGCTTCGACATCCTGAACGCGACCGATCCGAAGAACCTGGACAAGTGCGGCCCCAACCGCACCATCGCCATCGTCTCCACCACCCAGACGCCCACCGGCCAGATGGTCACCAACCGGCGCAACCAGTTCCCGGCCGTGGCCGCCCTGACCGCCGGCATCGACCGCGTCACCCGCAAGGACGACAACGTCTTCCTGGACGGCCAGGCGATGGCCGAGGGCCTCTTCGGCGATGCGATGGCGACCAACAACTTCATGGTCGGCGTGGCCTTCCAGGCGGGCACCATTCCGCTGAAGGCCGAATCCATCGAGCAGGCGATCAAGAACTCCGGCGTGGGGGTCGAGCAAAGCCTCGCCGCCTTCCGCTGGGGCCGCATGGTGGTGGTGGATCGCGCCTTCGTCGAAGCCGAGATTGCCCGTCAGGCCGGCGCCGGGGTCTTCACCCTCAACCCGCAGCCGCAGCTGTCGGCCGCCGCCCGGGCGATCGTCGACTCGGTCGGCGCCCAGGGCGAGGTGAAGCGGCTGATCGAGGTGCGCGTGCCCGAGCTGATCGCCTTCCAGGACGAAGCCTATGCCAAGCGCTACGCCGACGTGATCAAGCGCGTCGTCGCCGCCGAGCAGCGCGTGCTGCCGGGCAGCGCCCTCTCCGAGGCGGCCGCCCGCTACCTGTACAAGCTGATGGCCTACAAGGACGAGTACGAAGTCGCCCGCCTGCACACCGACCCGGCCTTCCTGGCCCAGCTCGACGCGCAGTTCAAGCACGGCTACACGGTCAAGTACAACCTGGCGCCCCCGCTGCTGGCAGACCGCGATCCGACCACCGGCCACCTGCAGAAGAAGCAGTACGGCCAGTGGATGTTCAAGGCCTTCCAGCGCCTCGCCGGTCTCAAGAAGCTGCGTGGCGGCGCCCTCGACCTGTTCGGCAAGACCGAGGAACGCCGCACCGAGCGCGACCTGATCGACGAGTACATCAAGACCCTCGACGAGATCGTCACCAAGCTCTCGCCCAGCAACCACGCAGCGGCGGTCGCCCTTGCCAGCGTGCCGGACGAGATCCGCGGCTTCGGCCACGTGAAGGAGAAGAACCTGGCCGTGGCCCGCAAGCTGCAGGCCGAGCGGCTCGACGCCTTCCGCACTGCCCAGGCCGAGCGCCTGACCGCCTGACGCGCACCACGCGCCAGACAGGTAGCAAGACCGACGCCCCGTGGCCTCACCCGCCACGGGGCGTTCTTCATTGAAGCTGCGGGTAGCGCGACGGGCTACTCGCGCATTCGATTGGAAACCGGCAGCACAGCCAGCGATACCCATCCTGGGCTGTGGGCTGCGCATGGAATGCACTAGAATCGACCTGGTCCGCCAATAACAAGGAGAAGGCCATGCAACTGCTCACCCTGGTCGGCATGCTGATCACGATTGCCAGCGTCATCTTTGCCACCGCCAACACGACCGAAGTGACGGTCACGCTGCTGGGCTCATCCTTCACCGGCCCCCTGGGCGTCCTGCTCCTGGTGGCGCTTGCCATCGGCGGGCTGATCGTCGCGCTGGTCTCCACCCCGGGCACCCTGCGCCGCCAGTGGCGCATCAAGCACCTGGACAAGCGGGTGGCCGAACTCGAGAAAACCTGCGCAGCCCAGAAGGAGCGCATCGAGCGCCTCGAGCGGGGCGAGAGCGTGCCGGAGATCACCTCAGCGGCGGCGTTCGACGTGAATGCCTCGCGGCTGATGTTCTGACCGCCCGGCCCGCGATCACCGCGGGTTTCGCGGCTTCCAAAAAACAAACCCGGCTCAAGGCCGGGTTTGTTTTTGTGCGGGGATGCGGCTTACAGCTTGCCGGCCACCCAGCCGACCACCGAATCCAGCGCCGCGGGCAGCGCCGCCGCATCGGTACCGCCGGCCTGGGCCATGTCCGGACGGCCGCCGCCCTTGCCGCCCACCTGTTGGGCCACAAAGTTGACCAGCTCGCCAGCCTTGACCTTACCGGTGAGATCGGCGGTGACGCCGGCGATCAGGCTCACCTTGCCGTCATTGACGCTAGCCAGCACCACGGCGGCGCTCTTCAGCTTGTCCTTCAGCTTGTCGAGGGTTTCGCGCAGGGTCGCCACGTCGGCGCCTTCCAGCGTCGCGGCGAGCACCTTGGCGCCGGCCACGTCGGCGGCCTGATTGACCAGATCGTCGCCCTGGCTGGCGGCGAGCTTGCTCTTGAGGCGGGCGATTTCTTTCTCCGCCGCGTGCAGCTTCGCCTTGAGCTTCGCAGCTTGCTCGGTAGCGGTAGAGCCCGCGACAGATGCAAAACCAAGCTCAAAAGACAGGTTTTCGTAATCATCAAACACGCGCTGAACGAGGCCGACGGCCACATCGCCGCACACCGCCTCGATCCGCCGCACGCCGGCCGCCACGCCGCCTTCGAGGGTGATCTTGAACAGGCCGATGTCGCCGGTGCGCGCCACGTGGGTGCCGCCGCAGAGTTCCTTCGACGAGCCGATGGTGAGCACGCGCACTTCGTCGCCGTACTTCTCGCCGAAGAGCATCATCGCGCCGGTCTTCTGGGCGGATTCGATGTCCATCACGCTGGCGTCGGTGGCGGCGTTGGCGATGATCTCGTCGTTCACGATGCGCTCGATGCGGGCGATCTCTTCGGCCGTCACCGGCTGGGTGTGGGCGAAGTCGAAGCGGGTCTTGTCGGGATCGACCTGCGAACCCTTCTGCTGCACGTGATCGCCCAGCACTTCGCGCAGGGCCTTGTGCATCAGGTGGGTGGCGGAGTGGTGGCGGGCGGTGCGGGCGCGGGCCTGCAGATCCACCTTGGCGGTCACGCCGTTGCCCACGGTGAGCTTGCCGGTGGTGACCACGCCGTGGTGGCCGAACACGGTGGCCTGGATCTTCTGGGTGTCTTCCACCGCGAAGATGCCGTGCACGGAGCGCAGCTCGCCCCGGTCGCCCACCTGGCCGCCGGATTCGGCGTAGAACGGGGTGTCTTCCAGCACCACCACGCCCATGTCGCCTTCGGCGAGTTCATTGACGGGCACGCCATCCTTGTAGAGCGCCAGGATGTTGCCCTTGTGCTCCAGAGTGTCGTAGCCGTGGAAGGTGGTGGCCGGGCCGTCGTACTCGAGGTTGGCGGCCATCTTGAACTTGCCGGCGGCGCGGGCCTGCTCCTTCTGGCGGGCCATGGCGGCGTCGAAGGCGGCGCCGTCGACGGTCACGTTGCGCTCGCGGCACACGTCGGCGGTGAGGTCGAGCGGGAAGCCGAAGGTGTCGTGGAGCTTGAAGGCGGTCTCGCCGTTGAACACGGATCCACTGGGCGACCACACTCGAACGTCGAATCTCCCCGGCAATTCAGCTTCAAGCCAACGCTTTACCTCAACCGCATCAAGCGCATCTTTATCGCTCAGACGCACAAACACAACCGAGTCGAAACGAGACCCTTTGGCATGACTATCCTCAGGGCGCAACTTCATCAGCCCCAGCAGAGAGTTCTTGATCGACTCGAAGCTCTTATTAAAACGCCCCAAATCGAAGAAGTCATAGCGCTGGAAGCTCCCGGCAGTTTCACGAAGTGAAAATAACCAATGCTCACCAACATTCTCGACGGGTGTCTTGAGCGGACCCACAACAAGACCACCTGCGCCTTGTTGCTCCAACTCTTGAACGAGGAGGTCCACTCCAATGGCCTTCTCCAATATTTCCATGCCTTGCTCGATGGTGGCGAAGAAGCGGTCTTCCTCTTGCTTGAGGATGTCGGTGACGCGCTGCTGGCCGGCCTTGAGTTCGGGGTAGGCCTCGCCCATCTCGG
>NZ_CALAYQ010000132.1:0-11539 GCF_937894855.1 uncultured Zoogloea sp. | reverse complement strand
GCCATGGCCGGGATCAATCGAAATTCGCCTCGAACACAAAATTACTGACACTCCCGGGTCGGGCGTCAGTCCGACACCCCTCTCCGGTACGGCCGTGTCGTCAGACTGAAGTCCGACTGCCGATCACGCCGCCATCCATGCCTCGCCCAGCGCCTTCGCCTGCTGGAGCACCAACTCGACGGCGCCTTCCTGCTGGTCGGGTGGGTACTTGTACTTGCGCAGGATGCGCTTGACCATCAGGCGCAGCCTGGCGCGCACGCTCTCGCGCTCCGACCAATCCACGGTCAGGTTGTTGCGCAGGTTCTCGGTGAGTTCGTGGGCGATCTTCTTCAGCGTCTCGTCGGAGAGTTCGCGCACCGCCGATTCGTTATTGGCCAGCGCGTCGTAGAAGCGGATCTCGTCTTCGGAGAGGCCCAGTTCCTCGCCGCGGGTGGCGGCAGCGTGGAACTTCTTCGCCATCTCGATCAGCTCCTCGATCACCTGGGCCGTCTCGATGGCGCGGTTCTGGTAGCGCTTGACCACGTTGGCCAGCAGCTCGGAGAACTTCCTCTCCTGCACCACGTTGCCCGCAAAGCGGCTTTTGATCTCGCCTTCCAGCAGGCGCTCCAGCAACTCGACGGCCAGATTGCGTTCCGGCAGGTTGCGCACCTCGGCCAGGAATTCGTCGTCGAGGATGCCGATGTTGGGCTTGTCGAGGCCCACCGCCTCGAACACATCCACCACATCTTCCGACACCACCGCCGAGCCGATGATCTGGCGGATCGCCAGTTCGCGCTCCTCGTCGGTCTTCTTCTTGTGGGTGAGGTCGCGCTTGGTGAGGATCACCTTCACCGCCTGGAAGAAAGCGACCTCCTCGCGCACCGCCTTGGCCTCGTCCAGCGTGCAGCACAGGGTGAAGGCCTTGGACATGGCCACCGCCTGATCAGCAAAACGCTTCTTGCCGTCCTTGATGCCCAGCACATGGTTGGCCGCGCCCGCGAGACGCCGATGGCCGGCGCTCAGGAAGTCGGCGTAGTCGAAGCCGTGGAGCAGCCCGCGCAGGATGTCGAGCTTCTCCTCCAGCACGGCGTATGCCTCGGCCGCATCCACGGTCGGGCGGCCGCGGCCCTTGCTGGCGGTGTAGTCCTTCAGTGCCGACTTCAGCTCGTTGGCGATGCCGATGTAGTCCACCACCAGCCCGCCCTGCTTGTCCTTGAAGACGCGGTTCACCCGGGCGATGGCCTGCATGAGGTTGTGGCCCTTCATGGGCTTGTCCACATACAGGGTATGCACGCAGGGCGCGTCGAAGCCGGTCAGCCACATGTCGCGGACGATCACCAGCCGCAGCGGGTCGGCCGGGTCCTTGAAGCGCTTCTCCAGGCGCTTCTTGACCTGCTTGCTGTAGAGGTGCGGGCGCAGCAGCGCCTTGTCGCTGGCCGATCCGGTCATCACGATCTTGATCGCGCCCTTTTCGGGATCATCGTCGTGCCACTCGGGCTTGATCTGGACGATCTCGTTGTAGAGATGCACGCAGATGTCGCGGCTCATCGCCACCACCATCGCCTTGCCGGTCTGAGCCTTGTTGCGCTCCTCGAAGTGCGCCACCAGATCCGCCGCCACACTGGCGATGCGGGGTTCGGCGCCGACGACCTTCTCCAGCGCGGCCCACTTGCTCTTCAGGCGGGCCTGCTGGCTTTCCTCCTCGTCCTCGGCCAGCTCATCCACGAGTTCATCCACCATCGCGTCGATGTGCGGCAGTTCGTCCGCCTTCAGCGACAGCTTGGCCAGGCGTGACTCGAAGTAGATCGCCACCGTGGCGCCGTCCTCCTTGGCCTGCTGCATGTCGTAGATGTGGATGTAGTCGCCGAACACCGCGCGGGTGTCGCGGTCCTCGCTGGATACCGGCGTGCCGGTGAAGGCCACGAAGGTGGCGTTGGGCAGCGCGTCGCGCAGGTGCTGGGCGTAGCCGACCACATAGGCCGCCCGGGGCTCGGCGGCCAGCTGGCCTTGGGCGTCGTTGGCGCTGGCCCTGGGCTTGAAGGTCTTGAGCTTCGCCTCGAAGCCGTACTGGGTGCGGTGGGCCTCGTCGGCGATGACCACGATGTTGTGCCGGTCCGAGAGCAGCGGAAAGACGTCCTCGTCCTCGCCCGGCATGAACTTCTGGATCGTCGCAAACACGATGCCGCCGGACGGGCGCTTGGCCAGGAGCCGGCGCAGATCCTGCCGGGTGCCTGCCTGCACCGGCTGCTCCCGCAGCAGGTCCTGGGCCAGCGAGAACACGCCGAAGAGCTGGCCGTCCAGGTCGTTGCGGTCGGTGATGACCACGATGGTGGGGTTCTCCATCGCCGTGGCCTGCATCACCCGCGCGGCGAAGCAGGTCATCGTGATGCTCTTGCCGCTGCCCTGGGTGTGCCACACCACGCCGCCCTTGCCCTTGGTTGCCGCAGCGCCGCCGGGGCGCGAGGCCGCGATCACCTGCTGGATCGCCGCCCGCACCGCGTGGAACTGGTGGTAGCCGGCGATCTTCTTGACCAGCCCGCCGTCGTCCTCAAAGAGCACGAAGTAGCGCAGGTAGTCGAGCAGCAGCGCCGGGGCGAGCACGCCGCGGATCAGGGTCTCCAGCTCGTTGAACTCACCCAGCGGGTCGAGGGCGATGCCGTCGATGGTGCGCCACTGCATGAAGCGCTCGGCGTCGGCCGACAGGGAGCCCATGCGGGCGTCCGAGCCGTCGGAGATCACCAGCACCTCGTTGTACTGGAACAGGTCCGGCGTCTGGGCCTTGTAGGTCTGGAGCTGCTCGAAGGCCTTCCAGATGTCGGCGTTGGCGTCGGCCGGGTTCTTCAACTCGATGACCACCAGCGGCAGGCCATTCACGAAGAGCACGATGTCTGGCCGGCGGGTGTGGAGCGGGCCCTTCACGGTGAACTGGTTGATCGCCAGCCAATCGTTGTTCGACGGGTCAGCCCAGTCGATCAGGCGGGCAAAGTCGCCCAGCGTTTCGCCGCCACGCTGCACCTCGACCGGCACGCCGGTCACCAGCAGCTGGTGGAACCGCCGGTTGGCCGACAGCAGCGCCGGGATGCCCAGATCCCGCACCTGTTGCAGCGCGTCTTCCCGCGCTGCGGTGGTGAGCTGCGGGTTCAGGCGGGCGATGGCCGCACGCAGGCGCTCCACAAGCAGCACCTGCTGGTAGCTGCTGCGCTCCGGGCGCTCGCCGTCCGGTGCCAGCTCCGGGCCGTAAAGCGGCGTGTAACCCACCTCGGCCAGCCAGCCGAGGGCTTCGTGTTCGAGCTGGTCTTCGGTCATTTCTGCGGGTCCAGCTTGTCGATCTCTTCGGTCAGCTCGGCCTCGATCGCTTCGATACTGGGCAGGCTGCGCTCGAACGACGCGGGAAGGTCGCGCAGCAGCTGGTATTCCGCTACGCCCATCGGCTTCTCGATCCCCGACAGGGCGTACTCGGCGACCAGCCGGTTCTGCTGCTTGCACAGCAGCAGGCCGATGGTCGGCTTGTCGTCCGGCGCCTTCACCTGCGCATCCACCGCAGAGAGGTAAAAGTTGAGCTGGCCTGCATGTTCGGGCTTGAAGGCCGTCGCCTTCAGCTCGACCACCACATAGCACTTCAGGCGCGTGTGATAAAAAAGGAGGTCGATGAAAAATTCGTCGCCCGCCACCTCCAGCCGGAACTGCCGTCCGATGAAGGCGAAGCCGGACCCCAACTCCAGCAGAAAGCGGGTGATATGGCGGATCAGGCCGTTTTCGATATCCCGCTCGTGGGCATCGTCTCCCAAACCCAGAAAGTCGAAGAGGTAAGGGTCTTTCAGGGTTTCGGCCGCAAGGGCCGAATCAGGGGAGGGCAGGCGGGCCTCGAAGTTGGTTACGGCAGTGCCCTGCCGTTCCATCAGGCGATTGCGGATGTGGAGTTCCAGCGTGGGCCGCGACCAACCCAGCTGCACGGCCCGCACGGCGTACCACGCCCGCTCCCCGGGGCTGGCCAGTTTGGTCAGCAGGGTCACGATGTGGAACCACGGCAATTGGTCAGCAGGCTGCTGACCAAATTTGCCATCCGGGCAATGCTCGGCAAAGAAGCGCATGTATTTCAGGTTGCTGGCCGACCAGCCGCGCATGTCCGGGAAGGCATCCTTCAGATCCCTGGCCAGCCGCTCGATCACCTTGGTACCCCAGCCCTGCTCGGCCCGACGGGCCAGAATCTCCTGACCGATGCGCCGGTACAACTGGACCATCTCCGCATTGACGGCCAGCGCTGAACGCTGACGGGCATGACGGATGTCGGTCTTGAGCCGGATCAGCCACGCCGGGTAGTCCTCGGGGAGATTCGGGGCATGGGGGGCGGGGGTCATGCGGTGGCCTCCTCGATTTGCGATTCCGTCTCGGGCACGCGGAGCTGGCCGGAGATCAGGCGGGGGAGCAGGGTGTCGCGGAGGGTGGCGAGGGTTTGGGCGGTGGCGTGGTTCGCTGCGATCGTCGACTGAAGCCCACTAACCACCTGTCCGAACGCGTCGGCCAAGGCTGGTGGCGGGACGGCGATAGGATAGCGGCCGAGCACATCGTTCTGGATGCGCTGACGGCCACTGGTGCCGGACATGCTTTGGATGGCGAAATTACGGAAGGCCCCGTGCCGGCAAAGAAGGTAAGCGTAGTACGACGGCAAAGGCGGCTGAGGCCTCAGGATAACGAATTCGGTCGAACCCCAGCCAGTCTGACCGTCCGGTAAGCAATCGACGTAAGCGGTCTTACCATTCTCGAGGCAAGGCGTGATCCGCGCCAGGAGCGTATCGCCATTGACGAATTTGGTACCTGAGCCGAACTCTCGCTCTATCGGAGCGCCGACGATGTGTCCCTGCGTGCTGACGCTCGCCATGTCGAGGTAGGGGGCCGTTTCGCCCCTCTTCAGCTTCCGGCTCGGATTGATTTCGAATGCTTTCGACAGAGGTATCAGCCTCCACCCCCTCGGCACCAGCCCCAACTCCGACTCCTCGAACTCATCCGGAAACAGCATTGCCGTCGCCTCGTCCATCCCTTCCGGGGCGAGCCCTTGCTGCCTGGCGCGGACGGGGTCGAAGTCGACGAACCAGGACTTGAACAGCGCCTGGGCGATGGCTTCGAGGGTGGCGTTGGTTTCGCGCAGGAGGGCGATGCGGTCGTCAAGCAGGCAGAGGAGCGCAGCGATGCCTTGCTGCTCCTTCATGGGTGGCCACAACGTCTTGATCGGATGGACGTGATTCCGATTCAAGGTCGGGTTCGCGGAACCTACATCCAGCGCCGCGAGATCTGAGGCTCGGGAACGAAAGAAGTAGTACGTGAAGAGCGGATCGTTACCGTGAAAGTCTTTTACCCAGAGCGTCGTGTCATGAGGCCAGTAGTCCCCCCGAACAAAGTAAACGCTGCCAACGACCCCTTTCCGACCAAGTACGACTCCAGGGCCTCTTGCCTGGGATACGCAGTGGTAGCTATTCGTGCCGCCAGATGAGATGACAGGTATCGATCCATCCTGCTGTGTCGCTTTCGTGATGTCGAACCCTCGTTGTAGTGTCACCTGCTCACCGATCGTCGTTTCGATCCACCCAGCCCCGTAGGTCGGGTTAGCTTCGCGTAACCCGACATCGGCTGCCACTTCGGCGGCGGTGTCCTGTCGGGTTACGCCCTGTGGGCTAACCCGACCTACGGTGGGGGTTGGGGTGCTCATGGTTTGGGGTGGGCGGTCAGAACTCATAGCCCAGCACTCCCAGCTTCTGGCGGATCAGGGCATCCAGCTCCGCCCCCTTCGCCATCTGCTCGCCGAGCTTTTCGGTGAGCGAGCGCATCTTGTCGGCAAAGGCTTCGTCGTCGTCCTCCACCGCCTCGGCGCCCACGTAGCGGCCGGGGGTGAGCACATGGCCGTGCCCGGCAATCTCGGCGAGCGCGACGCTGCGGCAGTAGCCGGGCTGGTCGGCGTAGTCGCCTGCTTCACCGCGCCAGGCGGCGACGGTGGCGGCGATGCGGTCGATGACTTCGTCGGTCAGCTCGGCCTGCACCCGGCTGATCATGCGGCCGAGCTTGCGGGCGTCGATGAACAGCACCTCGCCGGGGCGGGCGGTCTTCTTTTTGGCCAGAAACCACAGGCAGGCGGGGATCTGGGTGTTGAAGAAGAGCTGGCCGGGCAGGGCGATCATCACCTCCACCACGTCGGCCTCGACCATCGCGGCGCGGATCTGGCCTTCGTTGTTCTGGCTGGAGCTCATGCTGCCGTTGGCGAGCACGATGCCGGCGCGGCCAACCGGGCCGAGGTGGTGCAGCATGTGCTGGAGCCAGGCGTAGTTGGCATTGCCCTGGGGTGGGTCGCCATACAGCCAGCGGGGGTCGCCCTCCAGGCTGCCGTGCCACCAGTCGCTGATGTTGAAGGGCGGGTTGGCGAGGATGAAGTCGGCCCGCAGATCGGGGTGCTGGTTGCGGGTGAAGGTGTCGGCGGGCTCCTTGCCCAGGTTGAAGTCGATGCCGCGGATGGCGAGGTTCATCGCGGCGAGGCGCCAGGTGGTGGGGTTGGATTCCTGCCCGTAGATGGACACGTCGCCCAGCTTGCCGCCGTGGGCCTCGATGAACTTTTCGGATTGCACGAACATGCCGCCGGAGCCACAGCAGGGGTCGTACACCTTGCCGTGGTGGGGGGCGAGCACGGCGACCAGGGTCTTGACGATGCTGGCGGGGGTGTAGAACTGGCCGCCCTTCTTGCCTTCGGCGCTGGCGAACTGGCCGAGGAAGTATTCGTACACCTGGCCCAGCACGTCGCGGGCGGCGCCCGGGTCGTCGCCAAAGCCGATGGTGGAGACGAGATCCACCAGCTCGCCGAGCTTGCCGTCGGGCAGCTGGGCGCGGCCGTAACGTTTGTCGAGGATGCCTTTGAGCTTGGGGTTCTCTTGCTCGATGACGGTGAGGGCTTCGTCGATGCGCTTGCCGATGTCGGTCTGTTTGGCGGCGGCGCGCAGCTGCTCCCAGCGGGCGGCTTCGGGCACCCAGAAGACGTTGACCTCCTTGTAGTAGTCACGGTCTTCGAGCTCATCCGCGAGCATCTCGTCGTCGCACTCGTGCAGGAAGTAGTCGTCGGCTTCGTCGAGGAAGCGGCGGGTCAGCTCGGCCCGGCGGGCGGCGAAGGTGTCGGAGACGTATTTGAGGAAGATGAGGCCCAGCACCAGGTGCTTGTATTCGGCTGCATCCATGTTGGCGCGCAGCTTGTCGGCTGCCGCCCAGAGGGTCTTCTTGATGTCGTCGAGCATGGGGATGCGAGGGTGAGGCGTCGGTCAGGGCTGCTGCGCGGAAGCATGTCGCATGCGTCTGACGCGCAAGCCCGGGAAAGGCGGGTAGGTTACACCGGGCGCTGCGGCGGCGCCCATCGGGCAAGGGGCGCCGGGGCGTGCGCTACAGCCCCCGCGCCCAGGCCGGCCGCAGGTGGGCGCCACCCGGTTCGGCAATCGCCTGCCGCACCTGGGCGAGCAGGCGTTCCTTGTCGGCTCCCAGCGTGCCTTTCAGCACCAGCCAGTTGCTGGCGTGGTCGGAGCGGAACACCGTGCGGCGCAGGTCGAGCTGGCTGAGGAAGCGTTCCATCTCGCGGAATAGGGCGGGTTGATCGAGCGGCTCCCACTCCGCAAAGCCTTCGCGAAAGCGCGCTTCGCCCTTGGGGAAGCTCACCACCAGCGTGGACAGGTACTCCGGCTGGGTGGCGTTGGCGAGGCGGGCGGAGTTGTCGGCGTGCTGGGCGGAATACACCTGCCCGCCGAGGCCGTTGAGGATCATCACCGAGCGGGTGATGCCGGCCTCGCCGAGCTTGTCGAGCGCGCTGCGGGTGGAGTCGAAGGTTTCGCCCTTGTGCACCTTTTCGAGCACCGTGTCGTCGCCGGATTCGGCGCCGAGATAAACCATCGCCAGCCCGGCCGCGCGGAGCTGGGTGAGTTCTTCCACGGTCTTCTTCTTGAGGTTGCGCGCCAGGCAGTAGCT
This sequence comes from uncultured Zoogloea sp., assembly GCF_937894855.1. NCBI lineage: Bacteria > Pseudomonadati > Pseudomonadota > Betaproteobacteria > Rhodocyclales > Zoogloeaceae > Zoogloea > uncultured Zoogloea sp. Next base: position 3,574 of record NZ_CALAYQ010000132.1, on the reverse strand, counting down.
GGAGACGCGATGCACCGCCGGCATGTGCTGGCGGATGGCGTCGAGGATGGCCAGCAGGCGGCGGGTGGGCAGCACCAGCGCGTCGCCGTCGGCCAGGAAGACGCGGCGGATCTGGTCGCCATACATCTGGCCGGTACGGCGGATGCTTTCCAGCACCTCGTCCTCGGCGCGGGCGCGGAAGGCCTTTTGCGGGGCGGTGTACATCTCGCAGAAGGTGCAGTGGTTCCAGGAGCAGCCGTCGGTGACGGGCAGGATCAGGGATTGGGCCTCGGAGGGCGGGCGGAAGACGGGTTCGACGTAGCGGATGGGGATGCTGGACATGGGGCGGGCCTTTGCTGCGGTGCAGTCGATGAGGCTACCATCGGACGACTGGATTGCGGAGGTGCGGGATGAAGGACGGAGCGTCGTGTTCGGCGGGTTGCGGCTGCGGGCCGCAGGGTGGCGTGTCGGCTCAGGTGCCGGCCGGTGAGCCGGCTGCAGGCGCGGCGCGCTTCCGGTCAACCTTCCGGGTGCCGGGCATGGATTGCCCGTCGGAGGAGGTGCAGATCCGCGCCGCGCTGGGCGGGTTGGCCCAGGGGCTGCGCTTCGACCTGCCGGGGCGCACGCTGGTGGTGGATCACGCGGTGCCGGTGGGCGTGGTGCTGGGGCGGCTGCAGAAGCTGGGGATGGGCGCCGAGCTCGTCGATAGCGGCCCGGCCACCGCGCCGATGCCTGCGGCCCCGGCGTCCGACCCAGCCGACGAGCGGCGCAGCCTGTGGTGGCTGCTGGCGATCAACGGGGTGATGTTCGTGGTCGAGGTGGTGGCGGGCTGGTGGGCGGAGTCGTCGGGGCTGCTGGCCGACGGGCTGGACATGTTTGCCGATGCCGCGGTGTATGGCACGGCGCTCTACGCGGTGGGGCGCGGCGCCGGCATGCAGCGGCAGGCGGCGCGGCTGGCGGGCTGGCTGCAGGTGGTGCTGGCGCTGGGGCTGTTCGCCCAGGTGACGGAGCACATCCTGCATGGTGCGGCGCCGCTGGCCGGGGCGATGATGGGGGTGTCGGTGCTGGCGCTGGCGGCCAACGTGGCCTGCCTGCTGAGGGTGGCGCGCCACCGGGACGGCGGCGCCCACATGAAGGCGAGCTACATCTTCTCGGCCAACGACGTGCTGGCCAACCTGGGGGTGATCGTCGCCGGCCTGCTGGTGGCGTGGACCGGCGCCCAGTGGCCCGACTGGCTGATCGGCAGCCTCATCGGGGCGATGGTGCTGGCGGGGGCGGTGCGGATTCTGCGGCTCCCTGCCTGACCAGCGGCCACAGGGCGACGAGGCCCAGCAGCGGGCCGGGCAGGAGGAGCCACGCCACCTGCTCGTGAAGCTGGGGCCACAGGCGGGTGGTGAGGGCGATGGAGCCCATGGTGATCGCAAAGCCGATGGCGTTCTGGAAGGCCAGCGCGCTGCCGACGATCTCCGGCGGGCAGGCGCGGGCCGAGAGCGCGGAGAAGTGCGGCGAATCGGCCACCACGCTGGCGCCCCACACCAGCATCACCGCGCCCAGCAGCCACTCCGGGCTGCCCTTGAGGAAGGGGTAGAGCGCGCAGCACAGGGCCGAGACCGCCATCGCGATGGCCGCGACCCGGGCGCTGCCGATGCGCCGGCTGAGGAAACCGCCCGCCACGCAGCCGGCGGCGCCGATGCCGATCACCGCGAAGGAGGGGCCGGACGGGCTGCCGGCGGTCACCTGCCCCACCAGCAGCGGCACGAGGGTCCAGAAGGCGTAGAGCTCCCACTGGTGGCCGAAGTAGCCGCCGGCCGAGGCGCGCAGGCGCGGCTCGAAGAAGGCGAGGATCACCCGGCCCAGGCGCAGCGGTGGCGCGCCGGGCTTGCGCACCAGATGCGGCCCGTCGCCCAGCAGGGTGATGAGGCCGGCGGCCAGCACCGCCAGGCCCGACGACACCAGCACCGTGGCCTGCCAGCCCCAGCCGGTATCGAGAAAGCGCACCCCGTGGGGCAGCGCGGTGCCGAGGGTGAGCATGCCCACCAGCCACGCCAGCGCCGCGCCGGCCTGCTGGGGCACCCAGCTCACCACCAGCTTCATCCCCAGCGGGTACACCCCGGCCAGCGCCAGCCCCACGCAGAAGCGCAGCGGCAGCGCGGCGCCAAGGCCGTCGGCCAAGAGCGCGAAGGCTGCATTCGCCAGCGCACCGAGCACCGCGCAGATGGCAAAGATGCGGCTCGCCGCAAAGCGGTCGGCGAGGCCGGAGAGGGAGAAGCCCAGGGTGCCTGCGATGAAGCCGAGCTGCACCGCGTTGGTGAGCTGGCCCAGATCGGACGGCTGGAGCTGCCAGGCGCGCATGAGATCGGCGCCGGCGCTGTTGGCCGAGAACCACAGGGACGTGCCGAACAGCTGGGCGACGACGATGAGGGGCAGGGCGGGCAGGCGCATCGGCAGGGCTCCGGTGGTTCGCGCTTCTGTAGGTCGGACTTTAGTCCGACATCATCGCGATGGTCTGGCTGTGTTGTCGGACTGAAGTCCGACCTACAGGACCTGCAGGGTTCTCGTCGGGGTCAGGCGCGGCTGCCCATCGCCTCGCCCATGCGGATCGCCCGGGTGGGCGACCAGTCGGGGTTGAAGCTGAGGCGGCCCTTGGGAAAGAGCATGACGACGGTGGAGCCCAGCAGGAAGCGGCCCATCTCGTCGCCCTTTTTAAGCGTGACCTGGCCCGGGGCGTAGTCCCATTCCTTGATGGTGCCGGGGCGCGGTGGGTTGATCTGGCCGTGCCACACGGTGGCTATGCTGCCGACGATGGTGGCGCCCACCAGCACCAGCACGAAGGGGCCGGTCTCGTCGTTCTCGAACACGCACACCACCCGCTCGTTGCGGGCGAACAGGCCGGGCACGCCGCGGGCGGTAGTCGGATTGACCGAGAACAGCTCGCCGGGGATGTAGATCATCCGGGTGAGGCGGCCGTCGCAGGGCATGTGGATGCGGTGGTAATCCCGCGGGCTGAGGTAGAGCGTGGCGAACTCGCCGTCGTGGAACCACAGGGCGAGATCCCGATCGCCGCCCACCAGCGCGGCGGTGGAATACGTGTGGCCCTTGGCCTGGAAGATCTGGTCGCGCTCGATGCGCCCGAACTGGCTGATCGCGCCATCCACCGGGCACAGGTAGTCGGCGCTGGCAAAGGGCCGCGCGCCGGCCTTGAGCGGGCGGGTGAAGAATTCGTTGAAGCTGGGGTAGCTGGCGATGTCCGGGTTGGCGGCTTCCGCCATGTTCACCCCGTAGCGCCCGACGAACCAGCGGATGACCGAGGTGGTGAGCCTGCCGGCCTTTGCGCCGGCCAGCTTGCCGGCCAGGATGGTGAGCGCCTGCTTGGGGATGAGGTATTGGGGAAGAACTTTCAGGCGGTCGGACACGGCGCGATCCCGGCGGTGGTGAAGGCGCGGATTATAGCCGCCGAGCCCGGCCGAGGCGCGCGGGCCGACTTTCTGTTGGTTCTGTAGGTCGGACTTCAGTCCGACAACACCGTCGGATCGAAGCCCCGATGTCGGACTGAAGTCCGTATATGGACTCCTCCCGTTTTGCCAGCGCGAATGTT
>NZ_CALAYQ010000131.1:0-27942 GCF_937894855.1 uncultured Zoogloea sp. | reverse complement strand
TCGCCATGTGCAACGGCAACACCCGCGTGCGCGCCCAGCAGCTCACCGGCGACCCGTGGCAGGAAGACCCCGGCTGCTACCTCGACAACGCCGAGATCGGCGTGGCCGAAGGCGGGCGGCTGGAGGTGAAGCCGTGGGTGCGCCTGCAGCCGGCCGCCTGATCCGCCCACCGCGCCCCCATCTGACATCGGAACCGTGCGATGAAACGCCTGCTCTCCATCCTCGCCCTCGCCACCCTGGCTTTCTCGGGCGCTAGCGCCGCCGCCGACGCCCCCGCGCTCTACACTCAGCACTGCCTGAGCTGCCACGGCGCCGGACGCCTGGGCGGCATGGGCCCGGCGCTGCTGCCCGAGAGCCTCGAACGCCTCAAGCGCAAGGACGCGGTCGCCACCATCCGCGAAGGCCGCGCGGCCACTCAGATGCCGCCCTTCGGCCAGACGCTGCAGCCCGACGAGATCGAGGCCCTGGCCGGCTGGATTTACTCGCCGGTGAGCCCCGCGCCGGCCTGGAGCGAGGCCGACATCCGCGCCTCGCGCACCGAGCCCTTCCCGCCAGGCAGCCTGCCCGACGCGCGCCAGGGCGACGTGGCCAAGGCCGACCCGATGAACCTGTTCATCGTCGTCGAGGCTGGCGATCACCACGTGAGCGTGCTCGACGGCGACCGCATGGAGCGGATCTTCCGCTTCCCGTCGCGCTACGCGCTGCACGGCGGGCCGAAGTTCACGCCGGACGGCCGCTACGTGTTCTTTGCCTCACGGGATGGCTGGGTGAGCAAGTTCGACATCTGGAACCTGAAGGTCGTCGCCGAGGTGCGCGCGGGCATCAACACCCGCAACGCGGCGGTGTCGTCCGACGGGCGTTTCGTTGCGGTGGCCAACTACCTGCCGGGCAATCTGGTGATCTTCGATGCCGATCTCAAGCTGCTCAAGGTCATCGACGGCGCCAACCTCAAGGGCGACGCCGCCTCGCGCATCTCGGCGGTGTACGACGCCGCGCCGAGGAAGAGCTTCATCGTCGGCCTGAAGGACCTGCCGGAGATCTGGGAAGTGTCTTACGACCCGGCCGCCAAGCCCTTCTTCAACGGCTACGTCCACGACTACAAGATGGGCGAGGCCATCGCCACGCCGGGTTACCTCAACCCGCGCCGCACGGTGCTCGACGTGCCGCTGGACGACTTCTTCTTCACGCAGGATTACGCCAACCTGGTCGGCGCCAGCCGCGAAGGCCGCGGGCAGGTGGTCAACCTAGACGTGCGTCGCCCCATCGCCGCGCTCGATCTGCCCGGCATGCCGCATCTGGGCTCGGGCATCTCGTGGCTGCGCGACGGGCGCCGGGTGGTGGCGAGCACCAACCTGAAGGACGCCCAGGTGAGCGTGATCGACATGCAGAACTGGCAGACGCTGGCGACGATCCCCACGCTGGGCCCGGGTTTCTTCCTGCGCAGCCACGAGAAGAGCCCCTACGCGTGGGTCGATTCGATGATGAGCCCTACCGCCAGAGACACCCTGCAGGTCATCGACAAGCAGCAGATGAAGGTGGTGGCCCAGGTGCGTGAGCCGGGCAAGACCTTCGCCCACGTGGAGTTCGACCGCTACGGCCGCTACGTGATCGCCAGCCTGATGGAGAAGGACGGCGCGCTGATCTTCCTCGACGCCAGCACCTTCAAGGAAATCAAGCGCCTGCCCGCCAGCAAGCCCATCGGCAAGTACAACCTCTTCAACAAGATCCAGCGTTCGGAAGGCACCAGCCACTGAGGGCCGGGCGGGCCGTCAGCAGCCCAGTGCCATCCGCTTTTCCACGTAGGTCCGGCGGCGGTTGAGAAGTTGTTCGGCGGAGCCCGGCGATTGGGGGTGGAGGAGCGCAGCGTCCACGCCCTCGATCACTTCCTGCAGCTCGGCGCACAGGGCGGCCTTGTCGGTGGCGTCGCTGGCAGCGTGGACTTCCAGGCGTTCGGGCGCGGCTGGTGGCGGCACCGGGCTGGGCGAGCGGGCGGCCGTCTGCTGGTGGGGGAAGGGGCTCTCCGTCTGCGGGGCGGCGCTCCAGCCGTCCGTGCGGAAGTGATCGGACCAATAGGCGATTCCCGCCGCCAGGGCCAGGGCGGCGAGCAGGGCGGAACCTTCCTTCACGATTGAGTCTCATTCGGCATGGCCGCGAATTTATCACCCATTCCGGGCCTTCGTATGCGACCTGCGCCACGCCAACCGTTCACCAGCTTGACCGCGCTCAAGGTTCACCGGGGGCGATTGGGCCAATCTGGTGTCCGCACCGGCGTTTCCGCCACTTTTTCCAGAGCATCCCATGACCGATATCACCACGCCCATCATTGTCGACGCCCGCGGTCTGATGCCGCCGGAACCCCTCAACCTGACCCTCGAGGCCCTCGACACCTTGCCGCCGGACGGCGAGGTGATCCTGATGCTGTATCGGGAGCCGGGGCCGCTGTACGACATCCTGCGGCGCAACGGCTACACCCACCGCACCGAATCCACGGACAGCGGGGAGTTTCACATCCACATCCGCCACGCGGCCGCCGCCTGAGGCTGTGTTTCAGTCGTGGAGGGCCAGCTTGGCGGCGTCGTGGATCACGATGTGCTTGCCCTGCACCGAGATCAGGCCGGCTTCGGACAGCTCGTGGAAGATGCGCGAGAGGGTTTCCGGCGTCAGGCTGAGGCGCGAGGCGATCACCTGCTTGCTGGTGGGCAGCTCCACCTCATGACGCCCGCCCGGCGCGCAGGGGGCGCTTTCGGCCAGCTGCAGCAGGTAGCCGATGACCCGCTGGGTGGACGAGCGCAGCGCGTAGGATTCCACGTCGCGCACCATCGAGTGCAGGCGGATCGACATGCCCGCCAGCAGCTTGCGGGCAAAGCGCGGGTCCTGCTCGATCTGGTCGAACACCGCGCCCGCGCCGATGTGCAGCAGCAGGGTGTCGGAGAGCGCCTCGCCGAGCACCGGATAGGGCTGGTCGAGGAACATCACCGCCTCGCCGAAGCTCTGCAGCGGGCCGAGGATCTCGACGACCTTCTCGTTGCCCTGGGCCGAGGTGAAGGCCAGCTTGATCTGCCCCCATACGACCAGGAAAAAACCCTTGGGGTGTTCGCCCCGCTGGAACAGCCGTTCGCCTTTCTGCAGCCGTTTCTCCCGCGAGGCCGCCGCCATGTGGGCGAGGTCTTCGGGCGACAGGGCGCTGAACAGGGGCATCCGGCTCAGCAGGCCGGGGATGTCGATCTTGTCGTTACTCATGGCGGACTTTCAACGTGGGCGGCGGCAAGCCCCTTATTCTAACCCCGGGCGCGCGCTTCACAGCCGGCCTTGCGGCCATTTGCTGACTTTTTGACTCATCAAACATGGAAAAGCCCATCCAGCTCCAGCCCCGACCCGCCGCGCCACCCCCGGAGCCACCCGCGCCCGCGTCCCGCGCGGCGATCCTGTTCGCCGCACCCCACCGGCCGATGTTCCTCGCCGGGGCGGTGCAGAGCGTGCTGGTCTTCCTCCCGTGGGTGTGGGAACTCCTCGCCCGCACCGGCGCGCTGGCCGGCCCCGCTTGGCCGTGGCCGCCGGGCTGGGTGCATGGGCTGTGGGCGGCCTACGGGGTGTTCCCGTTCTTCGTGTTCGGCTTTCTGATGACCGCCATGCCCCGCTGGCAGGGCATGGCCGACACGCCGGGCAGCGTCGCCCGGCGGCCGTGGCTGGGGCTGGTCTCCGGCTGGCTGGTGTTCGATCTGGGCCTGCTCACCGGCGCCGCGTGGCTGCGGGTGCTCGGGCTGGCGCTGGTGCTGGCCGGCTGGGGGCTGGCACTGGCGGTGCTGCATCCGGTGGCCTTCCGGGAGGGCAAGCCGCGGCTGCACGCGGGCACCGCCTGGCTGGCGCTGGCGGCGGGCGCGGTGGGGCTGGTCGCCTGGATCGTCTTTGCGGCCACGGGCGCGCCGCTGGCGGCGCGGGTCGGCCTGTCGATCGGCGTGTATGGGCTGCTGGCGCCGCTTTTCATGGTGGTCAGCCACCGGATGATCCCATTCTTCTCCAGCTCGGCGCTGCCCCGCTACGAGGTGGTGCGGCCGGACTGGACCCTGCGGGTGCTGCTGGGCGTCAGCGTGGTCCACGGCCTGCTGGACATCGCCGGGCTGGCCGCCTGGGCCTGGCCGTTGGATCTGCTGGGCGCCGGCACGGCCCTGTGGCTGAGCTGGAAGTGGCAGCTGCCGCGCAGCTTCGAGGTGCGCCTGCTGGCGATGCTGCACATCGGTTTCCTGTGGCTGGGCATCGCATGGCTGCTGGCCGGGGTGCAGGGTGTGCTGCATCTGGCCGGCGTCGAGACGCTGGGCCTTGCGCCGCTGCATGCGCTGGCGGTGGGCTACTTCGCGACGATGACCCTGGCGATGGTGTCGCGCGTCACCCTGGGCCACTCGGGGCGTCCGCTGGTGGCCGACGCGCTCACCTGGCGGCTCGCCCTCGGGCTGCACGGGGTCGCGCTGCTGCGGGTGCTGTCCGATGTGCTGCCGGCCGGGCAGGCGCTGCTGCTGGTGGCGGCCGGGGTCGGCTGGCTGGTCGTCTTCCTGCCCTGGGCGAGCCGCCTTGTGCCCATCTACCTGGCCCGGCGCAGCGACGGCCGGGACGGCTGATCGGCGGCCTGGCGGTGATAAGTCACTGTTCCGATCCGGAATCTGCGGTTGGCGTGACATCCGTCGCCCTGGTGTGGGACTTCCTGCCTTGGCAATGGCCGCAGTCCCATGCACCATCGCGGAAACTGGAAAAATTGATAAAACAGGATGACGTTAGATCACGCCTCCCGGGAAACGTGGAACTGCGTTGCCGGGCGTTTGTCGCCCGGAAGCACTCTGCTCGATGCCCTCTCCTGCCTGCTCACCCAGGGCCTCGATACCGTGGCGGTGGGGGACGACGGGCCGGGGCTGCGTTACCTCGGCGCCCACACGGTGCTGCGCGCGCTGCAGGCGGGCCTGCCGGCAGAGACGCCGGTCTCCGAACTCGCGCTGGCTGAAAGCGCCGCCGCGGCGGGCAGCGAGGCGCCCGGCGCAGCGGCCCTGATCAACGGCCTGCCCCTGCGCATGTGGCTCAAGGGGCGCGATGGCCGCTACCTCATCGTGAATCGCAGTTTTGCCGAGTCTTGCGGGCAGGCGATGCCCCAGGCGGTGGTCGGCAAGACCGATCTCGAGCTCTTTTCCCGGTCCGTGGCCGATACCGAGCGGGCCGAGGACGCCCAGGTGATGCAGGAGGGCCAGCCCCTCAGCCGGGTGGACCGGATCGACGGCGATGGCACGGTCTGGTTCGAAACCTACAAGGCGCCGGTGCGCAGCCCCGACGGGCTGGTGGTCGGCACCGTGGGCGTGGCCTACGACGTGAGCGAGCGGGTGCGCGAACAGCGTTCGGCCCAGCGCAGCCGCAAGAAGCTGGCCGACGTGCTGGCCACCATCGGCGAAGGCATCTGGGATTACAACCTCGTCACCGGCCGCTTCAGCCACAACCGCCACTGGTGCACCATGCTGGGCCTCGACGACCGCTGGCTCAACCACGCCATGGCCGACCTGCAGGCCCTGATCCACCCGGAAGACCGGGAGCGGGTCGATGCCGCAGTGGCCGCCTGCCTCGAAGGCGGCGGCACCTATGTGGCCGAATACCGCCTGTCCCACGCCGACGGCCACTGGCTGTGGGTGCGCGACCGCGGCGACGTGGTGGATTACGATCAGGACGGCCGCCCGCGGCGGATGGTCGGCAGCATCGCCGACATCAGCGCCATGCGCAGCACCACCCAGGCCCTGCTGGAAAGTCAGATCCGCTACCAGCAGGTCTTCGACAGCGTGCGCGAGGTCATCTTCCAGACCGATGCCCGCGGCCGCTGGCAGCTCCTCAACCCCGCGTGGGCCGAGATCACCGGCCATGCGGTGGATGAATCCATCGGTCGCAGCTTCCTCGACTTCCTCCACCCGGACGACCAGGACGCCCGCCGCGAAGCCCTCAAGCCGCTGGTCGAGCGCGCCCAGGACCACTGCAGCGCCACCCTGCGGGTGAAGTGCCGCGACGGCAGCTTCCGCTGGCTGGATCTGTACGCCCGCGCCATCGTCGATGCCGACAACACCCTCGTGGGCACCTCCGGCACCCTCAACGACGTCACCGCCCGGGTGGCCGCCGAAGACTACCTGCGCCTCACCGCCAGCGTGTTCCGCCACGCCCACGAGAGCATCATCATCACCGACCCGGATGCCCGCATCCTCGAGGTGAACGACAGCTTCTGCGCCCTCACCGGCTACACCCGCGACGAGGTCATCGGCCAGCACAGCCGCCTGCTGCGCTCGGGCCTGCACGATCAGGCCTACTACGACGCCATGTGGGCCGACCTGCTGCGCGACGGCGTGTGGCAGGGCGAAACCTGGAGCCGCAAGAAGAACGGCGAGTTCTACGCCCAGCTCGGCAACATCTCGGCGGTGCGCAACGAAGCCGGCCAGACCACCCATTACGTGGGCCTGTTCACCGACATCACCGACATGAAGGAGAACCAGCGCCAGCTCGAGCACCTCGCCTACCACGACGTGCTCACCCAGCTGCCCAACCGCAGCCTGCTGGCCGACCGGATGCGCATGTCCCTGGCCCAGGCCGAGCGCAACGGCACCCTGGCGGCCGTCGCCTATCTCGACCTCGACGGCTTCAAGCCGGTCAATGACAGCCTCGGCCACCACGTGGGCGACCGCCTGCTGGTGGAGATCGCCCGCCGCCTGCAGGCCTCCACCCGCGCCGGCGACACCGTGGCGCGGATGGGCGGCGACGAGTTCGCGCTGATCTACAACGGCCTCGAGCACGCCGACGAATGCGAGCAGGTGTTTGCCCGCCTGCTCGCCAGCATCTCCGCCCCGATCGCCGTCGACGGCCGCGAACTGAGCGTCACCGCCAGCATCGGCGTCACCCTGTGCCCCCTGGATGGCTCCGATCCCGAGGTGCTGCTGGCCCATGCCGACCAGGCCATGTATCTGGCCAAGCGCGCCGGCCGCAACCGTTTCCACCTCTTCGACCCCGAGCGCGACCGCCGCCTGCGTGCCCACCGGGACGCCCAGATCCGCGTCGAATCGGCCCTCTCCGGCGGCGAGCTGGAGCTCCACTACCAGCCCAAGGTCGATGCCCTCACCAACACCTTGTCCGGCGTCGAGGCGCTGATCCGCTGGAAACACCCGGAGCTCGGCCTGCGCCTGCCCGGCGAGTTCCTGCCCACGGTGAGCGAATCGCGCTGCGAGATCGACCTGGGCAAGTGGGTGCTCGCCACCGCGGTGGCCCAGCTCGACTCCTGGCGCGCGGCCGGCCTGGCCACGCGGATGAGCGTCAACATCTCGGCCCGCCACCTGGCGCACCCGGATTTCGTGCCCCATCTGCGCTCGGTGCTCGAAGCCCACCCCGAGCTCGACCCTGGCCTGCTGCAGCTCGAAGTGCTCGAATCCACCACGATGACCGACCTGTCCGGCATCGCCCGGATCATGGCGGCCTGCAATGACCTGGGCGTCAGCTTCGCCATCGACGACTTCGGCACCGGCTTCGGGTCGATGAGCAGCCTGCGTCGCCTGCCGGTGCGCAGCATCAAGATCGACCGCTCGATCATCCACAACATGCTCAACGACGAGGACGACCTTGCCACCGTGCAGAGCATGATCGGCCTTGCCGCCGCCTTCCGCCGCGAGGTCATCGCCGAGGGTGTCGAAACCCCGCGCCACCGTCAGGCGCTGGTCAAGCTGGGCTGCCATCTGGTCCAGGGGCACGGCATCGCCCGCCCGATGCCCGCAGCCCGGATGCAGCGCTGGATGCGCGCCTACGCCACCCGCCACTAGCACGTCCGCTCCGACGTCGGCGCGCCCAGCCTGCGCCGACATCCTCAATCCGCCCCGTTTCGTGCGACCATGCGCCTCGCGTGCTTGCCGACGCGGGCGCGCATCCCGTCACAACCCTCAATGCAAACATGGAATTCCTGACCGACCCGCAACTGCTGATCGCCTTCCTCACCCTCACCGCCCTCGAGCTGGTGCTGGGGATCGACAACGTGATCTTCATCTCCATCCTGGTGGACAAGCTGCCGCCGGAGAAGCGCGCCTTCGCCCGCCGCCTCGGCCTGTTCCTCGCGATGTTCATGCGCCTCGCGCTGCTGGCAGCCCTGTCGTGGATGGCCGGCATGACCGAGCCCGTCGTCACCGTGCTGGATCACGGTTTCTCGGGCCGCGACCTGATCCTGCTGGGCGGTGGCCTGTTCCTGGTGTGGAAGAGCACCCAGGAAGTGCACCAGCTGATGGAAGGCGAGGAGGGCGAAGCCTCCAGCGCCGTCAAGGCCACCTTCGGCGCGGTGATCGTGCAGATCATCCTGATCGACATCGTGTTCTCCCTCGATTCGATCATCACCGCCATCGGCATGGTCAATAACCTCCCGGTCATGATGGCCGCGGTGATCGTCTCGGTGGGCCTGATGATGGTCGCCTCCGGCCCCATCGGCGAGTTCGTGTCGCGCCACCCCACCGTCAAGATGCTGGCCCTGTCGTTCCTGCTGGTGATCGGCGTGGTGCTGATGGCCGACGCCTTCGGCCACCACGTGCCCAAGGGCTACATCTACTCGGCGATGGCCTTCTCGGTGCTGGTCGAGATGCTCAACCTGCGCATGCGTGCCCGTCAGGCGGCCAAGACCGCGCCGGTCAAGCTCCACGAGCCCTACGTGCGTGAGGAAAGCAAGCAGTGACGGCCCCCTTCGGACCGCTGACGCCCGATTTCGTGCTGTCGGCGGTCGAGGCCAGCGGCCTCGTCTGCGACGGCCGCCTGCTCACCCTCAACAGCTACGAAAACCGTGTCTATCAGGTCGGCATCGAGGACGCCCAGCCGCTGATCGCCAAGTTCTACCGCCCCGGGCGCTGGAGCGACGAGGCGATCCTCGAGGAGCACGCCTTCCTCGCCGAACTCGCCGACGCCGAGATCCCCGCCGTGCCGGCATTGGAGGTTGGCGGGAGCACGCTGCATCACTACGAAGGCTTCCGGGTGGCGCTGTTCCCCCGCCGCGGCGGCCGCGCGCCCGAGTTGGACGACCCGGCGGTGCTCGGCTGGCTGGGCCGCTTCCTCGGCCGCATCCACGCCATCGGCGCAAACAAGCCCTTCGCCCACCGGCCAGACCTGACCATCCGCAGCTTCGGCGAAGAACCGCGCGACGAACTCCTCGCCTCGCCCTTCCTGCCGTCCGAGCTGCGCGAAACCTGGCGTTCGGTGGTGGATCAGGCCCTGGATGGCGTGCGCCGCTGCTTCGAGCGCGCCGGCGCGCAGCCGATGATCCGCCTGCACGGTGACGTGCACGGCGGCAACGTGCTGTGGACCGACGCCGGCCCGCATTTCGTGGATTTCGACGACGCCCGCAACGGCCCGGCGGTGCAGGATCTGTGGATGCTGCTCTCTGGCGACGCCCCGGCCATGGCCCGCCAGCTCGACCACGTGCTCGAAGGCTACGAGCAGTTCGCCGATTTCGACCCGGTCAGCCTGCATCTGGTCGAGGCCCTGCGCACCCTGCGCCTCATCCACTACGCCGGCTGGATCGCCCGACGCTGGGACGACCCGGCCTTCCCGGCGGCCTTCAGCTGGTTCGACACCCCGCGCTACTGGCAGGACATGATCCTCTCGCTGCGCGAGCAGGTTGCGCTGATGGACGAATCGCCCCTCGCGCGACAGTTCTGAGCCTGCCGGGCATTCCATCAACGCAGGGTGTATTCGATCTACACCCCGTGAACATCCTTTGTTCACGGGGTGAATATGATCTACACCCGATGCGATTCCTTTGTTCACCGGGTGTAATCGATCTACACCCGGTGAACATCGTTCGTACACCGCCTGTATTCGATCTACAGCGCGTGAATGTCCTTCGTTAACCCGGTGATGTCGATCTACGCCGGCCTGACATCCTTCTCGCCGGCCCGATTATCGACAGACCGGGGGCGATGAAGGCTGTCGTCAGGCGGGGGTTGCCGTTTCGGCGTCAAATTGGCCGGCGCGGAAGGCGTCCAGCAGCCGGCGCATGCGCCCTGCGTCCTCTTCGGTGAAGCCCTGCTTGAAATCGGTGAGCACCAGCCGCGCGCGGGTCGGCCAGTTGCCCGGCGCGTCGTCGATGGCCAGCCACGACGCGGTGGGCGCCTTGGCCGCCAGCCACTGGCGGGCTTCCCGCTCGCGCAGGCCGTAGAGCTCGTTGGGGCTGCGCGGAAAGATCGCCGGCGTGGTGTCGATCACCCGCGGCTGGATGTCCGGCGAGAAGCGCGCCCGCAGCTTGGGCAGCGAGAACAGTGTGCGCCAGTCGGATGCGATCACCACCCGGGTCTCGGGGTAATCGCGCAGCACGGCTTCGAGCACCGGCAGACAGCGAAAGTCCTCCGCCTCGCGCCAGGGATGCGTGACCCCATCGAAATCGAGGAAGACATAGACCGGGATCACGCCCGGGCTGTGGAGGTTTTCGGTCATTGTTTGATGCGTCGCAACATTTGGGTTGAGGAAAGGTGGAATCCTGCCGTTATCAAAAAAGTTTGCACGTAACAGTATTCGTAGACCATTCTAAGGTCTGCAATTGTTGCAGTGCAGTAATTTTTTATCGAACCCCATGGAGGTTTTTATGAACCCGATCATCAATCTCGAAGGCAAGGTGGGCCTGATCACCGGCATCGCCAACGAAAAGTCCATCTCCACTGGTGTTGCCGAAGCGTGCATCGAAGCGGGCGCCAAGGTCATCATCACCTACCAGAACGAGAAGACCCTCGCGTTCATCGAGCCGATCGTCAGCCGCCTGGGCATCGAGGACGTCCTGCTCCTCGACGTGACCAAGCCCGAGACCATGGACGAAGTCTTCGCCCAGATCGACGCCAAGCACGGCAAGCTAGACTTCGCGATCCACAGCATGGCCTTCGCCAAGCGCGACGACCTCCACGGCCGCGTGGTCGACACCTCGCCGGACGGCTTCGCGATGGCGATGGACGTGTCCACCCACTCCTTCGTGCGCCTGGCCCGCAAGGCCGAGCCGCTGCTCGAGAAGGCCGGCGGCGGTTCGCTCATCACCATGACCTACCTCGGCAGCGAAAAGGTCATCGCCAACTACGGCGTAATGGGCCTGTGCAAGGCAGCCCTCGAAGCCGCCACCCGCTACATGGCCTTCGAGCTGGGCCCCAAGAACATCCGCGTCAATGCGATCTCCCCGGGCCCGCTGATGACCCGCGCCGCCTCCGGCATCGCCGGTTTCGACGGCCTGATGGCGGCCGCCGTCGATCGTTCGCCGCTGCACCGCCTCGTCACCCCGGAAGACATCGGCGCGCTCACCGCGTTCCTCGTCTCGGACGCTGGCCGGAACATGTCCGGCGGCGTACACTTCGTGGATGCTGGCTACAACATCATCGGATGACCCTCGTCGATCCGCGATGATCGACCCGCCCGCCGTGCTGCCGGAAGCCGGGAGAGCGCTCAGTCGCCTTCCCGATCCGGTTCCGGCTCACCCCCTGCTCGAAGGTCTCGTCGAGATCGGGCGGGGGGAATTCTCGATCGTGCTCGACGCTGGTGACGGCGAGCGCGTCTTCAAGGTGGTCAGCTCCCCTGCCGACTACTTCTACCTCGCCGCGGACGACCGTCCCACCGGCATTCATTTCCCCCGCGTGTTCGCCGATTACGGCGTGATCGGCAAGGCCAGCAACGGTTATTCGTTCCGCCTCGTCGAGGTCGAGCGCCTGCGTCCGGTGTCCGGCGAAGCGTCCCGGCTCGCCCGGCTGCTCGCCGCCGCCTACTGGGAAGGCTGCGAGAAGTGGGCCAACATGGGCGTCAATCGCGGCCGGCTGGCGCTCTATCACATCGCCCAGGAACCGCCGCCCGAACTCCCCGCCAGCCTCGTCGAGGCCGTGGCGCGGCTGTCTGACTTCATCGAGGGCTACCCCGTCCAGCCCGACATCCTCAATCCCGACAACCTGATGATGCGCGCCGACGGCACGCTGGTCTTCGCCGATCCGGTGTTCCTGCCCTGATCCGCGCCCTCAGCCGGCGCGGTGCAGCAGCGGGCGCTTGGGGGCGTTCTTGGTGAGCAGCTTCCAGGCCACGCCGAATACGTCGTCGCCCCGCGAGACCGCCTTGCGCGGCAGGGCCAGCAGGTCGTTCGACGGGATGGCGGCCGCCCGCTCGCAGGTGGTGCCGGAGAGGTAGCCGGCCGCCGCCGCGGCTTCCATGCTGCGCAGGTCGTGGCTGCCGTAGGGGTAGCAGAAGTGATCCACGCGCTGGCCCAGCAGGTCTTCGAGCGCCGACTTGCTGTCGCTCATCTCGCGGGCGATGCAGGCTTCGTCCTGCTGGGCGAGCCGCAGGTGGCTCCGGGAGTGGGAGCCGATCGTGAAGCCCATGTCCCGCACCTCGCGCAGCTGCGCGGCGTCCATCAGGGGCGCCGGCTCGGGGCCGACGCCCGCATCCCACAGCGAGGTGCTGCCGATCAGGCTGCTCACCGCGTACACCGTGGCCGGATAGCCGTGGGCCTTGAGCACCGGCGCGGCATTCTCGAGGAAATCCACGTAGGCGTCGTCGAAGGTGAGCACCAGCGGGCGCGGCGGAAGCGCCTTGTCGCCGCGCAGGCCGGCCACCGCGTCGTCGAGGCTGATGACGGTGTAGCCGAGCACCCGGAACAGCGTCATCTGGGCGCGAAAGCGCGGCAGGTGGCAGTAAAGCGCGCCGTGGGCCTTCACCCGGCCGGGAAAGTGTCCGACCCGGTGGTACATGAGGATCTGGATCATGGGCCGCAGGCCTCGCGATACGCCGCCAGGGTTCCGTCGAACATCGCATTCTCCGTGAAGCCGGATTCGAAGCGCTGGCGGGCCCGGGCGCCCAGGGCGGAACGCCGCTCGGGGTCGGCCAGCAACTGGGCGATGGCGTCGGCGAGGGCCGGCACGTCGTCCGGCGGCACCAGCAGGCCGCTCGCGCCGTGCTCGACCACCTCGCCAATGCCGCCCACCGTGCTGGCGACGATGGGCAGGGCGCAGGCCGAGGCTTCCAGCAGGGTCAGGGACAGGGCCTCCCGCCGCGACGGCGCCAGCAGCATGTCGGCGGCCGCCAGCAGGGCCGGCACGTCTTCGCGCAGGCCGAGGAAGCGGACCCGGTCGGCAATGCCGAGTTCGGTCGCGAGGGCCTGGGTCTGCGGGCCCAGATCGCCGTGGTGATCGCCGGCGAGGAGCAGCGTCCAGCGTTGGTCCTTGATGCGGGCCAGCGCCTTCAGGGCCGTGTCGTGGCCCTTGGCGGTGACGATGCGGGCGGCCATCAGCAGGCACGGCTCGTCGTCGGCGAGGCCCAGCGCCGCTCGGGTTGCGTGGCGCACGTTGGCGGGCAGCCTGGCGGCGATGTCGGCGATGCCGTGATGGACGACCCGGATACGCGCCGGGTCGTAGCCCTCGCGCTCAAGAAAGCGCGCCACGGCACCCGACACGGCGATGATCCGGTCGGCCCGGCCGAAGTGCTTGCCGGCGTTGTCGGAGTGGGCGGTGGCCACGTTGGGCACGCCGGCCAGCTTCGCGGCAAACCCGGTGTACAGCGCCCCGCGGGTGAGGTGGCCGTGGATCAGGTCGGCCTTTTCGCGGCGGGCATACAGCGCCAGGCGGATGACTGACGGCAGGTCGTAGATGCCCACCATCGGCAGGTTGATGCCGCCAAAGCCGTCGGCGGTGAGCTGCTGGCCGAGCCAGCCGTTCATCGAGCCGGCGAACAGCGCCTCGTGGCCCCGCGCCCGCAGGCCGCGCATCAGCTGCAGGGCGTGGCGCTCGGCGCCGCCGCTGCGCAGGCTGTGCAGCACGGTGATGATCTTCATGGCTGGAGCACCTGGCGATAGACGGCAAGGTTGCCGGCCACCATCGCGTCGATGGAAAACTCGGCCAGGATGCGCGCCCGGCCGGCGGCGCCGAAGCGCCCGCGCAGGGCCGGGTCGGCGGCGAGGCGGTCGATGGCGGCGGCGAGCTGGGCTTCGTTGCCGGGCTCAATCAGCAGGCCAGTGACGCCATCCAGCACCGCCTCCGGCAGCCCGCCAGCGCGGGTGGTGACGATGGGCACGGCGGCGGCCGAGGCCTGAAGCAGCGACACGCCCAGGCCTTCCATGTCGGCCGGATGCACCAGCAGGTCGAGCCCGCCCAGCCAGCGCGGCAGATCGTGGCGGAAGCCGGCGAAGCGCACCGCGGCGTCGAGCCCGCGGCTGGCGACTTCGGCGCGCAGCTCGGCCTCCAGCGGGCCCTGGCCGAAGATCAGCACGACCAGCTTCGGGTGCTTTTCGAGCAGGCCCGGCAACACGGAGAGCAGGTAGCGGTGGCCCTTGCGGGGGATCATCTGCGCCACCA
Organism: uncultured Zoogloea sp.; assembly: GCF_937894855.1. Taxonomy (NCBI): domain Bacteria; kingdom Pseudomonadati; phylum Pseudomonadota; class Betaproteobacteria; order Rhodocyclales; family Zoogloeaceae; genus Zoogloea; species uncultured Zoogloea sp. Next base: position 13,609 of record NZ_CALAYQ010000131.1, on the reverse strand, counting down.
CGCCGGCCACCAGCGCATCGGCGGGCAGGCCGAACTCGGCGCGGAAGGCGGCGGCATCGACCGGCGCGAGGTAGGGCGTGGCGTCCACGGCGCTGCGCACGCAGGTGACCTTGCCCGGCGCGAGGCCTTCGGACAGCAGCACCTGGCGGATGCCCTCCGAGATGGTGATCACGTGGTCGTACAGCCGGTACTTGATCGCCACCGCGAGGCGGGATTCCGGGTTGTCCACCCGTCGCGACAGCACGCAGGGCACGCCGGCGAGCTTTGCGGCGAGGCCGCCCCAGGTGTCGGCGCCGCGGCGGCTGTGAAGGTGCACGAGGTCGGGCTTTTCGGCGCGGATCAGGTTGGCCAGGCGCAGCACCATGCCCGGATCACCGTCGCCGCCCATCTTCATGGGCACCACGCGCACGCCGGCGGGCTGCTGGCGGGCGGAGTCGCTGCCGGTGGGGCAGGCGAGCAGGTTGTCGATGCCACGGGCGGCGAGGCCCTCGACGATGTACTGGACCTGACGCGCGCCGCCGTACAGAAACTTGCCGGCTTCCACGTGGAGGATCTTCATCGCGCGCCTCCGGCGGCCAGCATGGCCTGGGCGCGTTCGATGACCATCGCCGGGGTGATGTCACGCAGGCAGGTGAACTTGCCGCCGCAGGTGGGCCGGCGCTTGCACGGCGAGCATTCCAGCCCCAGCCAGATCACGCTGCCGGTCGGCCGGCCGGTGTCGGTGTAGGGGCAGGTGGAGCCGAAGATGGCCACCGTGGGCCGGGCCAGCGCGGTGCCCATGTGGGTGAGGCCGGTGTCGACGCCGATCACCAGCGCCGAACGGGCGATGACGGCGACGGCTTCGGGCAGGCGGGTCTGGCCGGCGATATTGACGATGCGCGGGTCGGCCGCGGCGATGCGGGCCGCGGCGTCAGCATCGGCCGGGCCGCCGAGGATCACCGGGGTGAGGCCGATGGCGGCGATGAGCTGGGGCGCCAGCGCCTGCCAGGCGTCCTCGAACCAATGCTTTTGCGGGCGGGTTGTGAAGGGGGCGAACACCGCGTAGCGGCCGGTTTCCAGCCGGTGGGTGGCGAGCTTGGCCTGCACGCTCGCATCCGCCGTCGGGGCGACGTGGAGCGTGGGCAGGAAGTCGCCGGCATCGACGCCCAGATGCTGGGCGAGGAACTGGTATTCGGAGCCGATGCGCTTGATCTCGCCGCCGCGGGGGATGACCTCGGTCATCAGCAGCTGGCTGCCTTCCTTCGAGCCGAGGCCGACGCGGCGTTTTGCGCCCGAGAGCCAGGTGATGAAGCCGCTCTTGAGCAGGCCTTGCAGATCCAGCGCCACGTCGAAATTGCGGGCGTGGAGCTCGCGCCGCAGGGCGAGCACCCGGCGGGCGAGCTCGAGCTTCTGGCCGCCCTTCCAGAGCTTGACCCACTCGGCCTTGCTCCAGGTGATGATATCGTCGATGGCCGGGTCGGTGAGGAGGAGCTCGTGGATGCCGGGTTCGACCAGCCAGGCCACATGGGCGTCCGGGTAGGCGCGCTTGATGGCGGCGGGCAGGGCCGAGGCGAAGACCACGTCGCCGATGGCCGAGCTGCGGACGATGAGGATGCGCTTCACGCGGTGACTCCGGCGCGGCCGTGGGCGGCCGGGCGGCGGGGCTGGGAGCGGAGGCGGAACGTCATGGGCAAAAACCGGGCGGCGCAAAGACCGCTATTGTGCCGCAAGTCGCGCAGCTTTCGCCCGGATCCGGCTAGCCGCGGCGGATCGGCGGGTGACGCGGGGTGTTCTTGGCGACGAGCTTCCAGAGCACGCCGAGGGCGGTGTTGCCCTGGGAAACCGGCTTGCGGGGAAGGGTCAGCAGATCGTCGGCCGGGGTGGCGACGGCCCGCAGGCAGGTGGTGCCGGTGACGTAGCCGGCTTCGGCGGCCGCATGCACGGCGCGGATGTCGTGGCTGCCGTAGGGGTAGCAGAAGTGGTCGACCCGCTTGCCGAGGGCGTCTTCGAGCATGCGCTTGCTGATCGTCATTTCTTCGGCGATGCGCTGGGTGTCGACCTGGGCGAGGCGGGGGTGGCTGACCGAGTGGGAGCCGACGGTGAAGCCCATGGACTGCACTTCCCGCAGCTGGGCGGCGTTCATCAGGGCCGCGGGGCGCAGGCCTTCGGGCTCGACCCACGACGAGGTCTGGCCGAGCAGCCCGGCCACGGCATAAACGGTGGCCGGATAGCCGTGCTCCTTGAGCACCGGGGCGACGCATTCGAGGAAATCCACGTAGCCGTCGTCGAAGGTGAGCACCACCGGGCGGGCGGGCAGGGTGGCTTCGCCGCGCAGGCCTGCCACGGCGTCGTCCATGCTCACCACCGAATAGCCGAAGCGCTTGAGCATGCTCATCTGCGCGGCAAAGCGCGGACGATGGCAATACTGCCCTCGATGACTGGGCATGCGCGTCGGAAAATCACCAACCTGGTGATACATGAGGATGTGGACTCGGCTCATTCTGGATAGGGATTTCACGCCCGGGCACGAATCATGCCGGAATTTTGTTTCGGCATGTTCCGTGCCGTGCAGGGAAATGTCACGACCGGCTCATTGAATTAACACTTTCTATCAATGGGCTGCGCCGGCAGGCGCGGGCCTACAGCCAGGTCGTGATCAGCCAGGCCAGCGCCGCAACGAAAACGACACCCAGCACCACGTTGCGGGTCTTCTTCATGGTGCGCTGGAGCTTGACCCGCTGGCGGCTGGCCTGGAAGTGCTCGACCACCGGCGTCTCGGAGCCCCGGTCGAAGATCTTCACGTAGCTCTCGGGCAGTGGGCCGACCTTCAGCTCGGGGTGGCGCTCCACGGCGGTGGTGAAGCTGTCCTGATCGACGCCCAGCACCATGCCGTCCTGGGCGGCGATCCAGTCTTCGACGAAGGCGTGCATCGCCGGGGTGTTGCGCAGGTAGAGCGTGCCGGTGAGGTAGCGGTGGGTCATCCCCGCGTCGGCGGGGGCGATGAACACGCCCAGGTCGGCATCGAAATCGAAGAACAGCTTGAGGGGCGAGCGGACGACCGAGTCGGCGTCGAGGTACACCACGTCGCGGCCAGGAAAGCGGCGCAGGCAGTCGAGCAGGAACTCGGGCTTGATGCGCGTGTTGGCTTCCCAGTAGCCCCGGCTGGCGAAGCGCTTGAGGAAGTACGGGGTGCCGGTGCGGTCGAGGGATTCGCGCAGCTGGGCTGCTTCGGCGGCGTAGCCGTCGGTGAAGAAGCCGCAGGTGAGGAAGGGTACGCCCGGAGCGTCGTTGAGGATTTCGCCGTCGGCGCCCATGTTCATGGTCGGTGTTCGGAATGGAGAAGGCGATCTATTCTGCCCGAATCGGCGCGGCTTGTCGGCCGTCCGCAGGCGGCCCGAGGCTGCGCCGGCCCAGCAGCAGCACCGCGAAGAGCACATACAGCAGCGAGGTGTTGGAGCGCCACAGGTAATCCTCGAAGAGGCTGCACACGCCGATGAACACCACCAGCGCCACCCGATGCTGGGCGAGGGCGTCGCGATGGCGGCGCCACAGGATGGGCGGGAAGTAGGTGAGGAGCAGGATCAGCCCGCCGCCGATGCCGGTGGTGGTGACGGTGAACAGATACTGGTTGTGGGGGTTGTCGGTGGTGGTCCAGTCGGGCGTGTAGCGCTGGTTGATGTCCACGTAGGCGGGGTAGAAATCCCCGGCGCCAACCCCGGTGAGAAGGTTCTCGGCGGCGAGGCGCAGGCTGTTGGTGAGAAATCCCAGCCGCTGGGCGGTGGCGGTGTCGAAGGTGTCGTCGCGCCGGGCGAATTCGCTGAGGGTCTCATCCACCTGGGCGGCGATCGGGGCGCTGGTGTGGTAGGCCAGCACGGCGAGGCCGGTGGTGAGGCTGACCGCCGCCAGGGCTGCCCGCAGCGGGTGGCGGCCGGCGAGGCGCTGGAAGATCAGCAGCGCGACGAGGACCAGGAAGACCAACTGGCCGGTGCGGCCGGTGGAGAAGATCAGGTTGCCGGTGGTGAGGGCCGCGAGCAGGGCGAAGCCGGCGCGTCGCCAGCCCGTGGCGGCGAGGGCTTCGCGCAGCGCCAGATAGCCGGCCCAGGCGAGGATCGGGGCGTACAGGATGTGATCGACGAAGGGCGCGGTCTCGGTGGCTTCCTTCCGGACGCGGATGCCGTCGGGCCACTCGGGGAAGAAGCTCATCTCCAGCCAGTTGTACCAGGCCAGCGTCTCGGCCATCAGGCAGCCGGCCAGGAAGGCGGCGATGCAGCGGGGGGCGAGTTCGCGCCGGGCGATGGTGAGGTAAAGGGGGGAGAGCAGGAAGAAGGCGTAGCGCCCGACCATCCGCAGGCCGGCCTGCAGGTCGTCGGTCCACAGCAGCGAGAGAGGCGTGATCCAGAAGAAGGCCTGGAAGATCCAGAACAGCGGATCGCCCTTGAGCTGCGCCCATTTTTCGGCGAAGCGGCCCTCGACCAGCGACAGCAGCAGGATCAGCCCGCTGATCGAGTAGGCCGGCGCCACGTGGGCCGGCAGGAAGAAGAACAGGCTCGCGAACAGCATCCCGTTGATGGCGGGAATGCTTGAGCGCGGCGCCGCCAGGGCATCTCGGAGGGACATCGTGGGAGCGCGCCTCAGCGGTGGCCCTGCAGCTTCGCCTTCAGCCGTCGGGCCATCAGGAACACGCTGATCTTGCGCCGCTCGGCCTCGGCGACCCGGGCGAAGTGGCGGGTCAGGCGGCGGGCGACGCTGTCTGCGCCCTTGCTGCCGAAGCGCGCGCCGATGCTGCTGGCGATGCTGGCATCTTCGACGACCACGCTCGGGGAGAGCACCGGCACGCAGAGGCCGAACTTCCAGTAGCGGTCGAGGGTGTCGTCGATGGGGCTCTTCGGCACCGGGATGGCGGCCAGCAGGCGGCGGGCGCCTTCGAGGCTGACCATGTAGCCCTGGGTGCCGCTGGGGTGCTTGGTGGGCAGGACGAGCTGCTCGCCGCCCGACAGGGTGGCGACGGGAATCCCGCGGATCGGCTGGAGGGCGGACAGGCGCACCGCGTCGAAGGGCGGCATCAGGGCGGCGGCTTCGCGGGCGACGCGCATCAGCGACGGGCTGCACACCACGTCGTCCTCGAGGACGATGGCGTGGGGCAGGCGGCGCTCGACGACGATCTGCCAGAAGCGCAGGTGGCTGAGGTAACAGCCCACCTCGCCGTTGGAGAGGCCCGGCTCGGCGTCGGGGCCGAGGGTGGCGCGATCGACCTTGACGCCTTCGACGGCCGGGAGGATCTCCGCCTCGAGCCCGAGTTCGCCCAGGTGCCGGAGGATGGCCTCGCGACGGTCGGCGGCACGCTCAAGATTGACGACGAATATCTTCATGGTGTGGTCAGTATTCCAGTCGGCCGTGGTGGCCCTTGAACCGCAGGATGCGCGCCTTGTGTTTCTCGACGAGCCGCGCCGCCAGGCCGCGCAGGGGCGCCAGCAGGCCCGGCGCGGGGTGGTGGCCGAGCACCCGATGATGGCGACAGTCGGCCGGCAGCGTGGCAAGCACCGCACTGAACTCGGCTTCCGGGTCGATGCCGTCGCCGGCGAGCTTGCGATAGAACGCGCCGTCGGTCTTGATGGGTCGGGTGTGGCGGATCACCGTGGTGTCGATGATGCCCACCTTGCCGCCGTCGGCGCGGGCCAGGTGGCACAGGGCGTGGTCGCTGCCCCAGGTGCTGAAGGTGATCGGCAGGTCGTTCAGCCGGCGGGCGATGAAGCCGGTGTCTACGCAGGGGCACATGATCTCGACGAAATTGGTCTCGCGCCATTCGGCCAGCGGGTTGCGCAGCATGATGCGGTGCGACCAGTAGCCGGACCAGTCCTGGGCCGGATGGGCGACGGCGAGGCCAAGGCGGTCGACGTCTTTGAAGAAGGCCGAGATGCTGCCGGCGGTGACCGCCAGATCGTCGTCGGCCAGCAGCACGTAGCGGTAGGCGGACAGATCCAGCGCGCCGGACTGCACGCATTCGCGGAAGTGGGAGAGCTTGTTGTAGCCGCCGATCACGGTGGCGACGGCCTCGGGCTGGGGTTCGCGCGGGGCGTAGCCGCTCACGAAGACGTCCCAGTTGCGCTTGGGCTCGGCGGCGAGCCAGTCGGGCAGCAGGTCGGTGGCGCCGACCCGCATGAACACCAGGTAGGGCCGCCGCACTGCGGGCGCGGGTTCCGGCCGGGTGAAGGGCGCCGGCCGGATCTCAGGCGCCATGGACATCGACCCCGGTGGTGCGGAAGGCTTCCAGCATCTGGCGCTTCTCGTCGGCAGACTTGAAGCGCACCCGATCCCACCCGAAGGCCACCACCTTCGTGCTGGCCGGGGCGGTCTGGCGGGCAAACAGCAGGGCGCTAGAGCGCACCCCGACGACGGCGTTGTAGGGCGTGCGGGCGAGGTGGACTTCGAGCGGTTCGTCCAGATTGACCACTTCATAGGCGGGCTGGTTGAGCTCCCGCGATGGGTCTTTCGGGTGGCCCTTGTAGAAGATGCGGGTGATGCCCTGCCCGGCGAGCCAGGCGCGGATCTCCTCGCTGACGGCGTCCCGGTCGGCGCCCTTCATCAGCCCGGCGCCTTCCAGGGGCTGGCCGATCACCAGCGCGGTGGGTTCGCCGTCGACAACAACGCGGGTCGGGTCGGGTTCGACCAGCGGCGGCAGCACCACCGCCTTGGCGGGCGGGTATTCGTGGGGCAGGCCGGGCAGCACGTAGACGCGGTCGCAGAAGGGCGCGTCGGAGCCGATGCGGTCGCCCGAGAAGCACCAGTAGTCGAGCTCGGGCGCCACCAGCTGGCGCAGCTTGCGCACGTACTGGAGGAAGCGCTTGGCGAGCGTGAGCGGATAGCGGCGGATGCTGATGATGCCGTCGGGCAGGATGCGGGCGTGCATCTCGCTGGCGCCGCAGCGGGGCGGCAGGGCGCGCAGGAAGTAGTTGATTGCCTCGGTGTCGAACACCGCGCTGTGGATGTGCAGCACCTTGCAGCGGCCGACCAGATCGGCCACCAGGCGGATGTTCTCGCGCTGGCGGCGCAGGCGGCCGAAGGGGCCGGGCAGGGGTTCCCAGCGGGGCCAGGGCATGTAGCCGGCGGCGTCCCAGTCGGTCTGCTTGATGATCGGGGTGACGCCCCGCTTGTAGCACACCAGCACCTGGCGGGCGCCGGGCTCGAAGTTTTCGGCGATGCGCCGCGCCGCCAGATACTGCAGCGGCGATGCGACGAAGTAGAGGGCGACGCGATCGCTCATGGGGTCAGGCCTCCGGAATGTCGTGGGCCTCGCCGCTGGCGAGCAGCCGGGCGTAGGCGCCGCCAGCGGCGACCAGGGTGTCGTGGGTGCCGGATTCGACGATGCGCCCGCGCTCCATCACCACGATGCGGTCGGCGTCGCGGATGGTGGACAGGCGGTGGGCGATGACGATCACGGTGCGGTTCTTGCGCAGCTCGATGAGCGCGTCCTTCACGGCGCGTTCGGATTCGTTGTCGAGGGCCGAGGTGGCTTCGTCCAGCAGCAGGATCGGTGAATCCCGCAGGAAGGCCCGGGCGATGGCGATGCGCTGGCGCTGGCCGCCGGAGAGCTGGCTGCCGTTGGCGCCGACGCGGGTGGCGAGGCCGTCGGGCAGCTTGTCGATGAACTCCATCGCGTGGGCGGCGCGGGCGGCGGCGACGATGTCGGCCTCGGGCACGTCGGGCCGGCCGTAGGCGATGTTGGCGGCCACGCTGTCGTCGAACAGCACTACCTGCTGGCCGACCCAGCCGAGCTGCTGGCGCAGGTGGGCCAGCGGCAGGCTGGACAGCGGCGTGCCGTCGAGCAGGATGCGGCCTTCCTCGATGTCGTAGAAGCGGGCCACCAGATTGACGAGCGTGCTCTTGCCGCTGCCCGAGGCGCCCACCAGGGCGATGGTCTGGCCGGGCGGGATGTCCAGGTCGAAGTCGCGCAGGGCGTATTCGGTCTGGCCGGGGTAGCGGAAGCTGATGTGCTCGAAGCGCAGCGCGCCGGTGGCGCGGGGGAAGCTGCCGGTGGCGGTGTCGACCTCGGCCGGGGTGTCGAGGAGCTCGAAGATGCTCTGGGCGCCGGCCAGACCGCGCTGGATCACGGCGTTGATGTTGGTCAGGCGGCGGATCGGCTCGAACAGCATCGACATGGCGGTGACGAAGGAGACGAACTCGCCGGGGCTGAGCTTATCCTGGGCCGACAGCGACGTGGCCGTCCAGATCACCGTGGCCACCGCGGCGGCAGCGAGCACCTGCACCAGCGGCACGTTGATCGCCGACACGCGCACGGTGTGCATGGTCTGCTTGCGCAGCTTTTCGGAGATGTCGGCGAAGCGGGCGTCCTCGTGGTCGTGGGTGCCGAAGAGCTTGATCTCGCGCACGCCGCCGAGGGTTTCTTCCACCGTGCCGGTGAGGCGCCCGGCGGTCTCCTGCATCTCGCGGTTGGAGCCGCGCAGCTTGCGGCTCGCCACGCGGATCAGCCACGCCACGATTGGCGCGATGGCGACGATGACGAGGGTGAGCTCCCAGGCGGTGTAGATCAGGTAGCCGGTGAGGCCGACGATGATCAGCGAGTCGCGCACCACGATGATCCACGCGTTGGACAGCGCCGCGCCCACCTGGGGGATGTCGTAGAGGATGCGCGACAGCATCCGCCCGCCGGCTTCGGCCTGGTGCACCGGGATCGGCAGGTGCATCTGGTGGCGGAACACCTGCTGGCGCAGATCGTTGATGGCCTTGTTGGCGATCCACTGGCTCGACACGTTGGCGGCGTATTCGGCGACACCCTTGGCCAGGAAGGCGAGCATCAGGAACAGCGGCACCTGCCACTGGGCGGTCTGGCTCTTCTTGATGAGGCTCTCGTCCACCAGGGGCTTGAGCAGGCTCGGCAGCACGGGCTCGAGGGAGGCCGCGGCGACCATCGCCAGGATCGACAGCAGCACCACCCGCGAGTAGGGCCGCACCGAGCCGAGCAGGCGGCGGTAAAGGAGGATCGAGTCTTTCATTTTCAGTGCAGTACCTTGTCAGCGGTCAAGCTGACTTAGCCGGTAGCCGGAGCTGCTCATCGATATTGGCCTGCTTGTTCTGGCGGAACGGCAACCTTGATCGCGTAACAGCAGGGGAGCCAGGGCAGATGTGGCAGGGGGGGGATAGGCTGCGAGGGGGGCCAAAGTGACACAAAGAATTGTCGCACCTCCGGCAGGTGTGGGTAAGTCGCACCGGCGCATCCACAAGCATCTTTAGCGGGCGAACAGCCGTTTCAGCACTAGGCGCTTGGCGGCCTCGCCGTACTTGGTGCGGCGCTTTGGGGCGCGCAGCCACGCGTCGAGCGCTGCGCTGCGGCGGCGGTGGAGTTCGCGAAACATGGGGTTCCCTGTGTGCCGGAACTGCGCCTTGAGGGCGTCAAGCACCAGCAGTTCGTCTAGTGCATCGGCCTGGTGTGGGTTGCTGGTGGCGTAGCGTTCGTAATCCAGACCGATTTCGGCGTCCAGCCCAAGTTTTTCGAGCACCGCGCAAATCAGCCGCTCCATGATGAAGGCCTTGAGTGGGTAGCGGCCGGCGATGGCGCGGTGATCCGTGTGGCCATTGAGCTGCCGGGCCAGTTCGTCGGTGCCGTTTTCGCAAAGATCGAAAATCCTCTCGGCGTAGCTAAACCAGGTTTTCCAGACGCTCATCCGGGCGACAAAATAGTTGGAGAAGATCGAGCGAGTCTGGTCGGCGTAATAGTCGTAGCTGGCGACATCCACATCGAGGCCGATGCGCTGAAATAGCTCGCGGGTGGCGGCGATGAGTCCAGGGTGCCAGAAATCGCCCTGCGCGAAGACGTTGGGGAACAGCGAGAGCTGGTCGAGACAGGGTGAGAAGCTGATGAGCTCGGCGTCGGATTCCGCGCAGCGGGCGAGCAGGTCGTGCCCGCCAAGGCCGGTTTTCTCAGTGAGCCGAGGTGAGAACAGTCCGAAGCGGTCGTCGTCGGCAAAGTCGGCCGTCAGCAGGATGTTTCGGATGCAGCCGTATTCGAACCAGCCATTATGGGGTGGCTGGCGATTGTCGTAGGGGATGAATTCGGGCTCAATCGCTTGGCGTGTCGCATCATCGTAGAAAACCTGATAGAGCTTGATCACAAGAGCCTCGTTGCTAATAAAATTTTAGTGTAGCAAACTGGAATTCATGCTCCGGCGGCATATTAATGTTCGCTGTGGGTGAGCCAGGCGGCGGTAAAGCTGGATGGATTCGTTCATTCCCGGTGCAGCACCTTGTCCACGATCAGGCTGGCCCAGCCTTCCTCACGGAAGCGGGCGTGCAGTTCGAGGCGGTTGTATTCGGTATCCACCCAGTCGAGGAAGCTGATCGGCGACCGGGCGTTGCGGGCCACGTAGGTGGCGAAGAAGAAATCCAGCACGCCGGTCTTGGCGCGCTTGAAGTGGCCGTACTTCCAGGAGAGTTCGTTCATCGCGTCCTCGACCGGATGGCCCAGGTGCAGGATGCGATACAGGGCGGCGCCGATGCCGGCCCGGTCTGCACCGGACTTGCAGTGCAGCAGCGCGGGGTACTCGATCTTCTTGAACAACTCGTCCATCGCGTGGACTTCCTCGATCTCCGGCGGCGTGCGGGAGTAGAGCTTCACGTCGTAGAGCGCGATGCCGGCCTCGTCGCAGGCTTCCTTCTCGAGGGCGTAGGAGCCGTAGCCGTGGGCGCCGCGCAGGTTGATGATGCTCTTGAGGCCGAACTTGCGGGCGTACTTGCGGATCTGCGCCGGGCTGGGCTGGCTGGAGCGGTACATGCCGCCGCCCAGATCGTAGAAGTTGTTGTAGATGGCGCGGATCGCCCCGTGGTCCACCAGGTGCATGTCGAACCAGGCGCGAACCCGGCCGCTGGCGCTGGAGATGTCCATCGTCATCGGGCGGCCTTCGGGCGCAGGGCGGCGCCGATGGGGGCGGCGCGACGGGCGGGATGGTCCGGCAGTAAAACGTGCATGAGCGCAAACGGCAGCCGCAGGCCGGCACGCCGATCGTGGGAAAGGACGGATTATCGCATCAAGGGGGGGCGGGCACGAGGGCGGCACGGTAAATGGGCTGACTCGCGCCGGGCCTGCCGCCCCGGAAGGCCGGCCCGGCGCGCCCGTGCATCGGGTGCTGCGGACGGGCTTGAAAGGGCGTCGGGGAGGGTTTGCGGTGGTCGCCGCCCCCGGGCGGGTGCTCGTGACCACCGGCGCGCTGCGCCCGACCACCGGCGAGGTGGTCGCGAGTACCTCGGAGAGAGTCGTGAGTACCTCCGGGATGGTCGTGAGTACCTCAGCGGTGGTCGGGCCTATGGCGGAAGCCCTCGGTTGGACCTGCGGGACAGGACGTGCCTGTCTCCGGGCTGCTCGGGTCCGTCTTCCGGATAGTCGGCCCCTGTCCCGGAGCGCCTCGCGAGCAGCTTTGTGCTCCTCGCGAGGCGCTCGCGGACAGGCGGGGTGTGTCGGCGGGATAGGGGTGGTCTATCCGCGAGGTGCTCGCGAGAGACGCCGGGACAGGGCACGACACGCGCCGAGCTCATCGCGAGGAGATCCGGGCTGGTCGCGACGGGCTCCGGGGTGGTCGCGAGCACCGGGCGGGGTGGCGAGTCGGCCTTGCCGGGGGTGTCGAGGGCAGCGGCGGTCGGGGGCCGGGGCGCCGATCTCCTCCGGATGGGTGTGGGGCAGCTCGGCTCGGGCGCGCCGGGGGTGCCGCGCCTTTCCTCAGGCGTCGAGCGTTGCCAGGAAGGTCTGACGGGCGGCTTCGAGTTCCGGCCGGGCAAAGTCGTCGGCGAGGCGCAGGGCCACGGCGTGGTAGGCGTCGAAGGCGGCGCGGACCTTGTCGGCGTCCACCGGCCGGCCGGGGGCGGGGGGCGGGGCGGGCGGAATCTCGCCGACGGGGCGCAGCACCGCGTAGCGCGGGATCATGCGCTGGCCGCCTTTCTCGGAGGCGGCGGTCATCGGGCCGGTCTTGGTGTAGATCTCGCCTTCGTATTCGAAGCGCGTGCCGAGGGGGATGAGGTTGATTTTCATGGGGATTGCAGTGGATCAATAGCCCAGGGCGCGGGCGATGCAGTTGCGGGGGACGCGGGGTTTGGGCACCTTGGTGTCGAACCAGCGACGCACGTCCTCGTCGAGGCCGATGCCGTGCATGTAGTTGTAGAGGGCCTTGTTGAGGGCCACGCCGAGGGCGTCGTGGTCCACCCCGGTGGGGTCGATGAAGCCCACGTCGTTCTTGGCGAAGCTGATGGGCGGCAGGGGCTTGAGCTTGATGCCGTATTCGTCCGGGTGCTGGCCCACCGGCGAGTGCACGGTGCACACGAAGCGGTGGAAGAAGCCGGACTGGATGCAGCCGGCGTCGAAGAGCTGGCGGACGTACTCCAGCGCGTCCACGGTGTCCTGCACCGTTTGCGTGGGGAAGCCGTACATCAGGTAGGCGTGCACCAGGATGCCGGCGTCGGAGAAACCCTTGGTGACGCGCGCCACCTGATCCACCGACACGCCTTTCTTCATCAGCGTGAGCAGGCGGTCGGAGGCGACCTCCAGCCCGCCGGAGATGGCGATGCAGCCGCTGTCGGCGAGCTGCTGGCACAGTTCCGGGGTGAAGGACTTCTCGAAGCGGATGTTGCCCCACCAGCTGATGCTGCGCTTGCGCCGGGCGAGCTCGTCGGCCAGGGCCTTGAGCATCTTGGGCGGGGCGGCTTCGTCCACGAAGTGGAAGCCGGTCTGCCCGGTCTCGGCCACCACGGCCTCGATGCGATCGACGAGCACTTCGGCGCTGGCGGCGTCGTAGCGGCCGATGTAGTCGAGGCTCACGTCGCAGAAGCTGCACTTCTTCCAGTAGCAGCCGTGGGCCACGGTGAGCTTGTTCCAGCGCCCGTCGGACCACAGCCGGTGCATGGGGTTGAGCATGTCGAGGATGGACAGGTAGCCATCCAGCGGCAGGCCGTCCCAGGTGGGCGTGCCGACCTCGGCGAAGGGGATGTCGGGTTCGGCGAGGTTGATGTAGCGCACCTGGCCCTCTTCACGCACGTAGGTGCGCACCAGCCGCGACTTGCCGCGCTTGCCGTCGAGGTGTTCGAGCAGCGCGAGGAGCGGGCGCTCGCCGTCGTCGAGGGTGACGAAGTCGAAATAGTCGAACACCCGCGGCTCGGTGAGCTCGCGCAGCTCGGTGTTCACGAAGCCGCCGCCCAGCACGGTGACGATGGACGGGTCGTGGGCCTTGATGGTCTGGGCGATGCGGAAGGCGGCGTACACCGAGCCAGGGAAGGGCACCGACAGCAGCACGACGCGCGGTGCGTGGCGGGTGACGGCATCCAGCGCCAGGCGGGCGAGGGTCTCGTCCACCAGCGTGGGCGGCGCGGCCAGCGCGGCAGCCAGGGGCGCGAAGGTGGGCTGGGCCATCGCCAGGGATTCGGCGTAGCGGACGAACTCGAAGCGCGGGTCGGCGGCCTCGCGCAGCACGTCGGCGAGGTCGTTGAGGTAGAGGGTGGCCAGGTGCCGGGCTTTATCTTGCACGCCGAGGGCGCCGAAAGCCCAGGCGAGGGGGTCGCCGCCGTCCGGGTCGTAGTAGGCGTCCAGCGACGCGAAGCGCGGGCCTTCGGGCAGGAAGGCGCGGCTGGCGATGCG
>NZ_CALAYQ010000130.1:0-27801 GCF_937894855.1 uncultured Zoogloea sp. | reverse complement strand
CAAACTGGCTCCTATATGCCGGTCAGAGGTGGCTCTATTGTGGCGGTCAGTGACACATGCGAACGCCGTTATCGCAACGGTTGCACAAGCCGCGACAGAACTCACGCGTGGCCGCCTCATGGCGCCACTCCCATCGCGACGCGAAACTGCTGAAGCGTGCCATTGAACACATTCGCATCTACGCTCTGACCCTTACCAACGCCACCCGACGTCATGCGTGCGGTGGACGTGAACTGCCATAGCGCCCACGGTGCATTGCCGGGCACGCTCGGCTTCTCGAGCTTGTGACCGTCACGCGAATAGTCCGCGGTCCAGACCTTATATTTGCCGAACGCAGCGATCTTGGACCCGTCGCCTATGCGCGTCTTCCACCACTGCGCGTTCGTATATATGATCGGCGCCCGGCCTGTGGCCGCCTCGACCGCTTTTAGATACGCGACGGCGCGGCTCAGGATTTCGTCGGCGGGTACCGTGTCCCAGAAGTCGCGACGCTTGCCATCGGGGCCGAGGATCAGCTTCTTGTCTGGTCCCACGCGGTTGTCTTCTTCGAGGTCGAGGACTGGCGGCAGCTCGGAGGCCTCGATCGATCCCACTCTGGAAACGAAGTTCGCTGCCTGGGCTTGTGCCGAACCGTCGGCGGACAGAAAATGATAGCCGCCCGTGGGAATCCTGTCGGCCTCGGCCACCGCTTTCGCGCCCTTGCGATAGGTCGTGAAAAGTGGGTCGAACCCCTTGACGCCCTGCGACACCTTCAAGTACGCGTACTGCACGTCCTGGCGGCGCAGTATGACCCAGTCGATCTCGCACCTGCAGTTGTCGGTGTTGTGGTGTGAAAGGTCGATGCCGAATATCTGGTTCGACCGAGGGTTGGTCTCGGTCAGCGGATCGCGGAACCGGGCGTCGTGCGGGAACGCGAATTGCAGCGGGAAGGCGAACTGCCGACGCTGCACGTCGGTCAGTGCCGGGCTTTCGGCCAGATCGCTGAGCATGAGATCGAAGCGCTGTCCGCGCGAGAGGTCATCGGTGAGGGCGTCGCCGTTCGCCTGCGCTCGCGCGAAGGGGACGGCAGTCGCGAGCGCCGCAGCGATAGCGGCGCAGATGAAGACTTGGTGCAGCCGCTCGTTTGACATCCGGAACTCCAGTCGCCACGGGTTGGTCACTACCTTGGGAATGAGCGAAACGACGGCCAAGGCCAAAAGCTGTCGCCGTGAGTGGACTACGTCGTTCATGGTTCGGGTCTCAGCTGCGCGGTTGAGCTCGCTCAGCACCACGGCAGGCATATGCGCTTTCCGCCGACGCTGCCAACGGTCATCGGCTTCGGCTGTGGTAGCAGCTGACTGGGATTGTTGAAGACCGAGTTCGGGCCTCCCCAAATCTGAGATGGGTTTCGCACAAACGAGTTGGACCCGCCCCAAATCTGTCCAGGGTTGCGCACGAACGAGTTGTCCCCGCCCCAGATTTGGCCTGGGTTATTGATGACCGAGTCCGGGCCGCCGGCAACCTGACCGAAGGTCCTGGCTACCCAGCCGTTCTTCCCTACCAAGTCGTTGTTGTCCCCAAAGCACCCGTCTTTTCCACCAATTCCGTTTGCGGCACACTTGAGCAGTTCGCGCGCCGTCAAGCGCGTGGCCATGCAGCCGGCGGCCGCATAGGGCTGACCGCCAGTGGACACGACGCACTGCACGGCAATCTGCTGCTCTGGGTTTAGTTGGAGGTTGAGCATGTTCGCCCCGGCGCAGGCAGCGAACGAATCGACTTCGCCGCCAGACTCGGCGGCGCACTGCATCGCAACTCGCTGCTCCTTGCTGGCGCTGCGGCCCAGAAAAGCTGGGGCCGCACAGCTCACAAACGCGTCGGACTCGCCGTCAGAATTAGCAGCACATTCGAGAATCTTTCGCTGGTCGCGATTTAGCTTCTGATTAAGCAGAGCGCTTCCCGCGCACGTGATGAAGTCATCCTTATCCCCCCTGGACTCAACGGCACAGTTGACTGCAGTTCTTTGGTCGTCTGATAGATGCTGACCCAGAGCGCGCGACGCGCAACGCGTGAAGGCTTGGGCGTCTCCATCTGCATCGGAGGCGCACTCTAGAACCTTGCGCTGGTCCCTGTTCAAATTCTTGTCCAGGAATGCAGAGCCGGCGCAGTTGATGAAGTCGTCCTTCTCGCCATTGGTGTCCACAGCGCACGTCACAGCCGTCTGTTGGTCATCGGACAACCGAATACCGAGCGGACCGGCGGCGCACTTTGCAAATCCTTCCGTCTCACGTGACGCAACGGCGCAATCGACAACTTTGTGTAAGTTGCCTGGCAACACGACTTGTCGACCGGTGCAGGCCGCGAACAGCGTTGCGTCTATGCCGACCTTTGCTGCGCACTGCTGCGCTAACTGCACCGCTTCAAGTCCCGGCGGCACACCAAACGATGCCTGTGGTGGAAGTGCCCCCGAAAACGAGTCAAGCCTCAGCTGCTGCAACTGAGAGCAAGGAACAGCTCCCATCGGTCCTCGACACACTGGGCCGACACCGGGTATGTTGTTGACCATCTGAAGGTCTTGCGGAGTGACGACCGGCAGTCGAGGAGTGTTGGCTCTCATGGACATGAGGTACTGCTGCACTGCCGCGCACGGCCCTGGGCCAAGAGGCCCCGCGCATATGGGACCAACACCAGGGACAAAGCCAACCTGTTGCAACGATGGCAGTCCCTGCGGTATTGGTGCCGGCGGCACCCCAGGCGGAGGTAACGGGACCGGCATACCAGGGGACGGCAACCCTCGCTGCATCGCGATGTACCTAGCGACATCAGCGCACGGTCCCGGGCCCAGGGGACCCGCACAGATTGGCCCCAACCGCGGGTCGTGTCCGATTACGGGCAGCGGCTGCGCCCATCCGACATTGCCAGCAAGCAGCGCTCCGACCACTAGGGATAGCAAGGAATGCGGTCGTAACATGCGGCCTCCCAGTTGATCGAGCTTATGACTCTGGGTATAGCAGCTGTCGACGCGATGAAAAATAAATAATATCTATTTTATGTATCCCCAGCCCATTTTATGAGAAGTTCGTCGAAGTCGTGTCAGACGACGTTAGCTCTTGCTAGGCTTTGCGCTCAGACGGGGGTACGCCATCAGCCGTTCTCCAGTCCGGCCGAGGGCATTTTATTCAAGCTGTCGATACGCGGCAGCCCTGACACAGGACATCAGTTCTCTTTACGGGGTGTCTCGTGCCCCTTGTCTCCGACTTGCACGGGCTCTCAGCCCCACAGATCCGAGAACATCGGGGTTGAAGTTGCCGCTTTCCGCGGACACCTCACTGGAACTGGTCAAACGCCACCTCACTGCCGAGTGATCAACGTTGGGTAGCTGTCATGTACTCACCGAGCGACTCGATCTCGAGCCTCGTTAAGCCACATGTCTCGGCCATACCGATAACCTGGAAAAGCCTCCTCGACCGTCACTTCCCGCTTGGCGAGCCTCCTTGCCAGAGAGGCAAGGCGGCGAACACCCTCCACGCCACATACTTCCAGGGGAGCACACAACTCCATTCCGACTCCCCAGCGGTAACGCCTCATCGTCATGCTCACACCGACGGTGTAGTCGATCCCTTCGAGCCACAATCGCTGCTCAATCGCATTGACCTGGTCGAAGTACGCTCTCAGCGCTTCCGAGGACCATTGGGTTCTGTGCACCACGACCTGCTTTCTCGAACGGCCGACGCGCTTCCACTGTCGTTCTTCATCACGGAACAGCAGTTCATCCGGCATCACCCCTGCCTCTTGCTGTGCTCGCTTGGCGATCTCATCGCTGAACCTTGAACGCGGGTGCTGCCACCAGACCATCACGCGACGTCCGTTCAAGATGAAGCCAACATCGTCCCACCACGACAGATAACGTGGCTCCGTGTAGGCGTGAGGAATGAACAGCCCGCCGTGCAGTCGCCACGGATGGTGGCGGTGAAAGTCCCGCATCTTTGTGCGCAACAGCTCGAAATGTCGATTCTTCATTGGTCGTCTCCGTTGTTATCTGCTCGATAGCTACCCATACCGTTCCGTGCCAACTCCAGTCCGCCACGAGACTCACGTTGACGAACCGTCATGCATTAATGCATCTTTATGCATATGCCGACATCCGCACCCGACGCCGCCATCGCATTGGCTGCTCTTCGTATCAAGAAGTTCTGCATCACCCAAGAAGAGATATCCAAAGCCATCGGTGCCAGTCAGTCCCAGATCAGCCGGATCTTGTCCGGCAGGACATCCGCCTCATCAAAGCTCGCCCTAGATTTATGCACTTATGTATCACTGGCCGCCGGCGGCGTGTCTCGCGAAGCCGTTGCAGGCAACGATGAGCTGATGGATGCGCTGAAGGATGTCTGGGATGGAACGCCCGCACATGCCCGGGCGCTGGCTACCGTCATTCGAAGCCTTGGTCTGTTCAAATCGCCCCCGCCGCAAGACCGGAGCACGTCGTGATTCAAAATCTGCCGATTCCTCTCGACGACGAACTGGCCATCGGCGTGCTTGGCCGATTTGCACGCCTCAACGCAATCCCGTCCATCACCTGGGCCACCAAGTCGATCAAGTCGGCGTTCCCGAGCGATGACAATGTCCCTGCCCTTTGGCTGGTCGCCCAGGCTTGCGGCGCACGCATAGCTGACTTCACGGCCAAGCACTCGATGATTCCCGTGCTGTACCCGGTGTCCCCTCACGCGGGCTCCGAGCGTGAGGCAAACCATCGACGGCATTTGGCTTATATCTACGGCCTCGGTGCCTCTGCGGGCGGGCGCCGGTGGTGCCCGAGATGCGCCCAGATTGACCATGGCGACCATGGTTTTGCCTACTGGCGGCGGAGACACCAAATCAATGGCGTCGACTGGTGTCCGACCCACCATATCCCCCTTAGCATCCTGGCGGAAGAATCGGTGATATCGGAGCCCAAGCGCCAGCCCGCCCTTAGTCAACTGACCGTATCCGAGATCGACCTTCAGAACGAACTGGCGTCGTCTGCGATTCACCGTCTGCAGGGCATCTTGCTCGGATGGCTTCACCGACCAGAGCCCGTTCACGTGCGGGCCTGGAGCGACGTTGTTCGCGAACGCTGCCACGCCCTCGACTTGCGGATAGGAGAAGTGGGAAAGCGCCCTGTCACCAGCGACCTGATCCTGGAGCACTTCCCGCAAAGCTGGCTGAAGCGGCATATGCCGGAGGTGGCATCCAAGCAGGCACTGACATGCATCAGGAAGATCGACGGTGCCTGCATTGATCGGCACGTCGCTTACCCAGCTCTGGCTTGCGCAGCCATCCTTGCCGTACTGTTCGACAGTGCAGAAGAGGCGTTGACCACCTTGGACCTGGCAAATCGGCGGATTGCCGCCCACGGCAATGCAGTCGATGCCGCCACCCAGGCTCTCGGCGCCTTTCTTGCAGGAGCTGGGCTCCAACAGGCCTGCAGAACGTTCGGTGCCGGCATAGAGAACGTTGAGAGTCTGCTGCGAAACAGGTGTAGCGCAGCCCACGAATTGAGGTCGCCCGACACGCTCACCGCTCGGCTTGCTCATCTGCACCTGCTTGATCCAGAAGCGGATGCGCGGACCTATGACAACGTAAGCTGACCGTCAGCGCCTCAACGGTCAGAGGCCATTGTTCCGGGCTGTGGATGGCCTTGCGTAGTGCAGGAAGTGCCCGTTTCAACTCGTCAAACAACCGTCGCGGTGCTTCCCTGCTGCAGGACAGAGCGACGTTGCGCAGCGCATCGGCCATCCGCGCGTCCGATCGCTCCATCCGCACAGCGGCGTGATTCGCTCTGTGAGCGGTTGCCACACGCTCAAGCGATGCCTTGAGCCAATCGTGATCATTGCGGTAGAGCCACGCGTAAGCAGCCGGCTCAAGCCGCCGGAGCCTCTTGACGCCAAGATGAAGGTTTGGCGCCGTCACCTTCGCCCAGACGGCCCTGGCCGCCAGCCGGCGACTTTCATGACGGACGCAATGCCATTCATCCTGAAGCCCCGGAACCGTGCGCAGAACCCTGGTCACGGTCAGTACCGACACCTTGGCAGCGTCTGCAACCGCCTGCTTCTCGGCACCATTCCTGAGCATTTCAAGGGCCAGGTTCCACGACGGGGGATCAAGTTTCTTGGGCCGTCTTGGTGGCTCAATCGCGACCCGACATGCCCATGCAGCGAGCGTCGCATAGCTGACCCCCAACTGCCGCGCAGCCGCAGTCATACTAAGGCTACCGTCCCGAAGGGCTGTCAGGATCGCCTCCGGAACCTGCCCCTGGGTCGCCGCATCGCAGGTCGCCCGAGGGGAAGCTGCGGTTGCACATGCTTGGTCTGTGGCCATCCCGCTGCTCTCGTAGGCGTGTTCGAAATCGTCGATCCCGTCAAACCAAGCGGTGATCCAAGTCAGATATCGCAGAGGATGTGCCAGGGAACGTGCAGACAGAAGACGGGCGAGTTGTCCTTGAAGCAAGCCCAGGTCGGCATCCTGACGCGCCTCGGGAAAACAAGCCAGATTTGTTGCCAACTGGAGCAACCGTGGCTCGACCTCGCGCCAGCGGACACGGCCGCTAGCGTGGAGCATTCCGATACCCTCCATGCGAAACCGGAAAGCCTGAGCAATCCGAACGGGGTCTGCAAAGCGCCCCGGGCTCATGCCTACGAGCGCGAGGCCCTGGGCTGCCAGCCGGCGCAACCAGCCGCCTTGGGTAGATTTGTCAGCGGCGCGGTCCAAACACACGACTTCTTGGCCGCACGCAGGTACAGGAAGCGTCCAGGCAAATCGCGCCACCTGATCCAGCTTCAGATGGGATACCCGCAAAGGAATGCCGTGGCTGGGGCACACCCACACACCAGGTAGCTGATGAGCCCGGCGCCAGTATGCCCAACCATGCCCCTCCAGATCGGCCTGCATACATTCAGGGCAGCTCTTCAAGGGATGCGCAGCTCCGAGCCCACTGGTCAGCAGACCTAGCCGGTATTTCAGATGCGCAATGTCATTACCCCTCATGGCTGCCACGGATTGCCTTGCCAGATCAGAAGGCTTGAAAGGCCAGTAGAAAGGCAACAACGTCCGATCTCGGATAACTTGCTCTGCGCTTCCCAAGGATCCTTTACTTCGAGCCACCAGCTCATCGATCCGGCCCGGAAAGTCATGAGCCGAGCCAATGCGCGCATGCCCGAAGAGTTGGAGACAAGTCGTGCGATCAAGTCCATTGGCAGCCAGCCGGTGGTAGCGGCTGCACCAGCTGAACAGCGTCTCGTCGGGCAATGGCGCCAGGCCAACCTTCGACTCGAAAATCTCAGCTTGTCTCGACACGATCCCGTCCCGTTGGGGGTTCGCTGGAGGGTGACGCCCTCTTGGCAGAGGACGGTTTAGGCTTGGCCAAGGTACCCCTCAACAGCTCTGCACCTTCGCGCAAGGTCTGAGCGGATATGGTGGAACGACGGGGCAAGGGCGTCACCTTGGTCGCATCGTTCGGCCGTAGGGGATGGTCAGCTGCCTGACGTAATACCCGGAGGGTCTTCTGGGCATCGATACTCAGGGTGCTTTCCAGCATCGCCACCGGGGGGATGGTGCCGATTTCGACATTACCGGCTGCTCGGCCATGGAGCATCGGTCGCTGGAGCCCTCTGACCGGCGCAAAGGGGCACACCAGATCGGCACGCTGCGGGGCAATCAAGCCGGACACGGCCAGGGACGCCAAGTCTTCCACATCCTTGCGATGGCTACTGAATGCAGCGCTACGATAGGCCTGTCTGACGTCATCCATGGTCACAGCTCGCGCGCTCCGCCCGACGGCCACCCGATAGGCCTCCAGCAGCAGTTGCCGCAAGATCCGGAACAATCCGGCGGTCAGCCGGTGCAGCTCGTGGGCGTGAGCAGACACCTCCAGATAAAAGTGCTCGGGTGCAACAGCAAGGTACTCACCCACCACCGTGCGCCAAATCTCCGAGTCAGCATCCGGTGGCTCAAGCACGATCGGATGCGCGAGAAGACGATCTTTCTCCTCATGGGGACGTTCGAGCAGCTTCTTGACCAAGGAGTAGTTGGCCGCATAGACAAGCGGAATGCCAGGACTCGCCAGGGTCATGATGAGCTGCGCCGTCTTGGTGCTTGCCTTGCCGCTTTGCGTGTAGAACTGCATCTCATCGACGATGAGCAGCGCAGTACCCGTCGCCTGAAACCAGTCCCGGACATGTGCGAGCAGGACACTCACATCGCCCATCGTGCGACCGGCGACCGCCACAGGATTCGAGAGGCTCTTGAGCAGCGCCCGAACAGAGAGATGCGCCTGTACGGAAATGCGTCGAGCCGGATGGACCGTCAGCCGCTGCGAGTCCGTAACGAATTGGCTATCTGGGGTGACCTGGCAGATACGGACGAGTGCCTGCATGAGGGAAGACTTGCTGACACCGGCCAGCCCCGTCAGGCAGCGAATCGGGTAGGGCTCCCGAACGGTCTCGATCTCGCCGCTGCGCCGCCGGTTGTAATCCCTCAGCGTCGGATACACCGACAAGGAGTATTCCTTCGCTTGGTCCACCAGCATGCGCAAGATTTCGATGTGGCGAGGTCCGGGGACGAAGACCTCGCTCCATGCGACGTCCAAAGCGCTGCAGGCCCTCTCCACGGGTAAGGCCTGTAGACCTTTGACCGGCGTCACCGCGCGGTATGCCGCCTTCCGAATCGCATCGTCGGTATCCAGCCGATCAAACCAATGCAGCCACCCGCTTGCAGTAGAAGCAGCACTCATCGCTTTCCTCCTTCCGCTCGCAGGTATTGCATGATCTGCTGGCGCTCCTCCACGGAAGCGGTCTTCGATCTCTTGTTCCTTCCCCCTTTGACGACACCCTGGTCGAACGGCTGACCTGCATGCTGTTCGAATGCAGCCTCGTACTCGGCTCGCGCAGCAAGCCGGTGGGATTGGAGTTCCAGTTTCCCGTCGCGTCGCAGGCGCTCAAGCTGCTCCAGCTCCACCACCGAGATGTAGAGTTGTTCCTCCCCATCCCGGATGGCCAGCATCGCATCCACCTCGATCAGATCCGCTCCCACCTCCACCCACAGGTGGCGTACGCAGATATCCAACATGTAGCCACCCAGCCGATACGTTCCGCAGGTGTGTGCCTTCTGCAACGCACCCGACCGCTGTAACGCCGCGGAGTCAAAGCGCATTTCCTTGAAGTACACCGCATCGTCCCGAACGGTCAGCTCAATCGGTGTCAGGAATGCCTGGACAGCTTCTTCGAAGCGCTTTGAGACGGCGTGGTTGCGTCCCCGGCGATCCAGGTAGTTCCAGAGGGCTACTGGGGTCGGAAACACGCCGGCCTCGACTGCATCGTTGTTGAGCCGATCCGTCACATCAATGCTGTGATTGTCGGCGATCGTCCTGATAATCTCCTGGGCCGCCAATTGGGCAATCGAGAGGCGCGTTTCCACATAGTGGGGTTTGCCTTCGACTTTGACCGCTTTCGGGTGGGTGGTCTCGATGGACGCCTTGGATTGCCCCGCGTAACTGGGCGCCGACTCCTTGATGACGGGCCGCAGAGCAGGCTCCGTCGATTCGGCTTTGGCTGTCGCGCCAGGACCTCGGTCATGGATCACATGGGGTGACACCCCGATGCTCGGCCAGTCGCCCTCCTTGACCTGCAAGCCGAACAGACTGCAGAACTTCACCTTGTCGATGGCTTCGCAGAACTTGGCCAAGCGATACGCTGACGCCGCCTCTCCCCCTATGGAGAACCCAATCCCGACAATCATCCCGGATGCGATGCAGCGCGTGCGCACAACCCAGAGTGTCGGCAGATGGCTGCCTGGCAAATAACCTTTAGCCACCTGATCACAGCAATAGGCATCCTGCTCGGTCCGTTCCATGAGGTTGCCCACGCTCTCGGCAAAGCGACCGAGCGAATGCTGTAACCGGGTCCTGACCCGGGTATGGCCATACTTGTAGACTTGGCGCACCTCCAGCGGAAAGGCTTGACCGACCCGGTAGGCGAACTGACCAAAGGTTGGAAAGGCCCTGCCGGCGGGGTGTACGAAGGACTTTCTACCCTGGGGGTCGGTTTGCACCACACAGCCGAACACAGTCCGCAGGGTCTGGCGATAGATCGCACGCAGGTGCTGCCCTGGGCCGGCATACTTGCGGTACCCCTCCAGAATCCGATCAATCATCTCCTGGTCGTTGGAACCGTGGCCATGATGGGCGCCCTTCAGCCTTGATGGACGGCCAAACTTCCGCTCGCGCCCCATCCGATCCCAATGACCAAGGTGATGAACCGGATAGTGCAGGGCCCACCGACTGCAACCGAAGCACACGTAGGCATAGAACGCCGTCCGAAAGCGCGTTTCATGCTGTGGCGGCTTGCACGCTCTCGCGTGCGCATTGATGAGGGTGTCGGGAGACTCGGCACTCAGAATCTGGTCCAGGTTCTGCACCAGCGGCCATAGATGCACCAAAATCTGGTCGATACGCGCAGCGTGGCTGCGCTTCTGGCCCACGCGAAGTTCTGCATACGCTTGGAGTTCCACGATGGTCACGCCGGTGAGCCAAGGGGGAAGCTCATCCTGGGTTTCGCACGCGAAAATCAGCCCACGCTCCAGGGCCTGCTCGAATCGATGTCGAGACAGGAAGTGGAGAACAGGCCGGTAGCTGGCATATGTTCCGCCCGCGACCTGATCAGCGACACCCGGATGCCCCCCGGATGCGCCCCCTTTGGAGCCGATGTCGGCACTCCTTTGGCCTTCACCACTGCGTTGACGTTTGCGCTGGAACTCCACCAGCAAAACGCGCTGTCGGGCCGGGTCGCTGCGAAGCAGGTGATACCGTACGCCCTTGCAAAGGGCATCAAAGCCCTCAGGGGCACATAACTGAGTACCGGTACGCATGGCCGCTCCTCATGCCTGCTGCCGCGCAAACCAACTCGCGTAGACCTGAAGCGGATCCTGGCGCTCCGGCCGCAATGGGCGGTCAACGAAGATGACCTCCTCCATCAACTCCGGGCGTACGTCGCGTCGCCAAAGCGCCCGGAAAAACAGGGCTTTGGCCGTCTCCAAGTCCAGATCGTGTCGATGCATGACGGAGAGCAGGATTTCAAGAGGGGGCTGTTCCGTCTGCAGCGACGCCCGCAGGCGATCACAGACCTCTTCATAGATCGACGCATCGACGCCCGCGGCGCGGTGCTGCACCAGAATCAGGCTTCGGAGGTTCTGCGCAAACAGCTCAGGGATATCGGAATCCACAATGCGGACGGTGGGGATGCCCGCGTCCAGGTAGTAGCGCTCCTCGATGGCGTGCCGGGCACGCACCGCCGCCTCCTGCACCTCGGCACGGCGTGCCGGACGGCGACCCAGCGGGCGACGCTGAAACTCCTCATCCGAAGCCTTGACCGTCCAGTTCACGCAATAGGGGCCGTGATCGTCTGTCAGGAACAACAGGAAGTCGCCGATAAACGGGGCTGGCACAGGAACCCGCTCGGTACCATCCGGGTGGTCAATGAAAATCCACGGAAGCCGATCGATCATGTCCAGGCGCTCGCACACATCAATCGTGCCGCGCAGACCCGGTAGTTCAAGACCCGTGGCCAGACTGTGGCCTGCCAGCGGATGTGGCTTTGATTCCGTGGCGAGCATCCGTTGCTCCTGGAGTTCAAAGAGCAGCGGATTGAAGAGCGCCAACAACAGGACCTTTTGCTCGACCAGGGACAAGGTATGGCAGTAGCGGTCCAAGCGTTCCGACCAGACTTGTGCTGGCCGACTCCTGGAGGGGGCTTCCTCCCGCGTAGCGCGAATCGCTGGATCGTACTGTTTGCCCCATTGGGGTGGATCCTGACGACGCAGGATTTCATACAGGCGCGCCAGGGTCAGTTTGAAGGCTTTGGGCATGTCAGTTCCTTTCCGACCGGGATCGCCGGCCTGAAAACTCAATAGGGAAAGGAAGGCCCTTGACGCGCACAGGAGGCGCGAGTAGATTTGAATCACGAAAGCAAATCTGAGGGTCTTCCTCGGTACGAAACGCCGCCGGCCTGCCAGCCCGCGGCGTTTTTGTTTGTTCTCATGCGTTTATGTGGTCATCTCTCTCCCCGTGCCTTGTACATGCTGCTCCGACGAATACAAGCAGTCACTGAGGCAGCCCACCGCCTTGTACTTGCCGGCTGGCCAGAGCCTGGGCGCGCCGCCGACTCAGCCACAGCGCAACATCACGCGCCAGCGCAAAGCTGCCGCGCCGATGCTCGATGCGGAACACGGGCACAGGGACCGTACCCCGTACCAGAGCCTGCTGGAAAGCACCTGACGATGGATATCCCAACTCTTTGATCAGTGCGGTCGAGCCCAGTACTGCACCGTACTGCGCGGTCAATCGTGTGGAGAGCTCCTCGGCTATCAGCCGAATGTCGGTCTCGTCGTGCATTGCAGTGGTCATGGCATCCCCCGTCGTGCTCTGTGACCATGCTATCGTTTTGGTGCCCAATGACCTAGGTAACGGTTGTCGTTACGGTCGCTCTCGATATCGCGCCCAATTGGTTGATTCTTCGAACAAATCGCTCGCCGAATTCACTTTCGCATCCATCGAGGGGCGATCTTTCGCATCCCGCAGGCGACACGTCTCCACCGCGTTCGCCACGATTTGTTGGTTCAATGAAATTCGGCGGCAACTAGGCGCCGCGACACCAACGGACATCCAGCGCATTCTCGAGCCGATCGACGAAGAGTACGAAGACCCTCAAGCGGTTAGAAGACGATGGCGGGATTACCGCTCAGGAGTTCATGCGCCGGCAGCACAGACGATCGCCTTGTCAGAGCGTCGCTGCTCCGGGACGACGCAGATACTTCAATCACCCCTGTGGGACTCGCTTCGGTTAGACCGGCCAGCGACTCAGGTCGGGCTCGCCTTGGCGGGACGCACATGCGCTGAGGGTGATGAGCTGTTGTCCAGAATGTTGGGATCAACCGGAGGACTTTCCAACGACCCGCGCTGGTTGAAAAAGCGCTGCACGGCGGTGCTACTGGTCGGCAATCTCGAGAGCCTCGGAGTTCTCACCATCTGCATGCGGCTGGCTGGGGAAGCGAAGCTCAACCGCGCAGCCGCCGCTTTCTATCAAGCGGCAACGCGATGCTTACTGATTCTCGGTCCTTGGCTCTTCAGACATGGCATCGCCCGGGCGATAGGTGAGTACTATGAGCACGTACTGCGTCCAGCGTGTTGCCCCGATCCGCTGACACAGAGCGGTTGCTTTTGCTCAAGTTACTACTTGAAATCCATAGAAGCGTTGGATCGGATGAAGACCAGGGTCGAAGAGGAGAGAGGTCGCGCACTCGATTCGTCCGAACTCGCCCACGTTATATTGACGGAGCTCACGCTCCAAAGCGGATGAGCACCCGCATTGGGTTTGCCCCTGCTTGCGGGATCTCCTGCAACGAGTCAACGACGCCGACACGAATCATGCCACCCTCGGACTACTCAAAAGCAGGCGCTCATGCGCTGCCGCACCAAACTGGCTCTTGGCTCACGGGCAGTTGCGCCCAATGGTTGAATCCCTGCGCGACGTAATGACGGCAACTCGGCCATTTCGGCCATTTCGGCCATTTCGGCCATTTCGGCCATTTCGGCCACTCAAGTGTATTAGCACGCTGGCCGAATCAGGATCGGAGACCCGCCATTGACTGTCTCGTACCGATGCTACTTTCTAGCCCATCGACTGCTATTGCCGCTCAGTCTTCATTGGCCCATAGCGGCCAAACATCAGCAGACCGAGGCAAGTGCAACAGGCTCAGCACAACTCCATATTGCTCTGCGTGAATTTTCATTTCTCGGAGCGGCGTGTCAGCGCGGGCGTGCGGGAACCAGACCGAGGCAGGGATTTGCGTGCCCTGCCGATCGTTCTTGATTTTGGAATCGGAAGCAATCGCCTCGTCGGGTACAGGGATAACGTTATTGCGCGTCCTGAAGAAAGCGCCAGCCTTGGCCGCCGGCTCGCTGGACCATGCCCAGTTGATGAAGCCATCGTTCGACATCACCAGCACAGCTTTCTCATCCGTGTATTGCAGCCACTTCAGAATCGCCGCTGTCAGCGATACGCCATAACGATCTGCGCAATACCCAAGCAAATCCATATCAACGGTCGTAGTGACCTGCTTGCGGTAGTCGTCGAGTGGCATCAGCAAGTACGAAGCGAATAGGTCAGCCTGCCCCTCGATGTCCTTGTCGTCATTTGACCAGTTCAGCATATCATCGTTGCTGCACTGAAACGATTCTCTGAGTTGTCGGTGAAGGATGTAGTGCCCGAGCTCATGGGCTTGAGTGAATCGCACCCGCCCGGGCGATGACACGGCCTCGTTATAGAGCAACAGCCACTCCTTCCGGTCGTCACCAGGAAATAGTGCGCCGTCGAATCCTTTGATGTTGGCTGCCTGGACTTGGGTGATCGGGTCGGCCCAACCGAAAATGCGGGCCGCCTCCATCGCAAGCGGCGTTACCTCCACGGGGAAGCGGTCCCCCCCATGAGCCGCGCTGAACACCTCGGCCAGCTTCACAAGCCGATTGGCTGCACGCTGCGGGGTCCAAACCTCGGTCATGACGAGGTCTTCTTGAAGGTGCTCAGTATTTTGCGAAGCTGCTCTTTCGCTTCCGGCTCAAGCTTCTGATAACCGCGAAAGAAGGCTTCGTCGAGATGCCGCTCCTCCGGCGCCCGGACATCCTCTTCCAAGAAGTAGGCGGCGGCAACGCCTAGCGCGTCTGCCAGTGCCGTCAGTTTCTCTGCCGACGGGCGCTGGGATTCGCGGTTCTCCAGTTCCCAAAGGTAGCTTTTGCTGAGCCCCGCAAGATCAGCCAACTTTTCAAGTGTCAGCCCGCGCTCCTTACGAAGCTCGCGCAGCTTCTCACCGAGACGTGTAGCCATAGTCCGTCTCCTGTCCAAAATGCACGGGCGAAGAATACCACGGTTCCGAACTTTTTGTTTGACATCCGAAAGAACTGCTG
Source organism: uncultured Zoogloea sp. (assembly GCF_937894855.1). Taxonomy (NCBI): domain Bacteria; kingdom Pseudomonadati; phylum Pseudomonadota; class Betaproteobacteria; order Rhodocyclales; family Zoogloeaceae; genus Zoogloea; species uncultured Zoogloea sp. The sequence goes on along the minus strand of NZ_CALAYQ010000130.1, from coordinate 12,836 downwards.
TAGCATTGGCCCATGTTCACTATTCCGAACTTTTTATCATGACTCGCTGATACGAGCCAGATCGCCCCAAAGGAGCTTCCAGATGTCCCGAACCCATATCGATCATCGCGACCTTGTACGGTTTGCAGAAGACAAGGTCAATCTGCCAAAAGACAAGGCGGACGAATACCGCGCGCAGGCGCGACGGCTACGTGAAAAGCTGGAGAGCTACCTGTCGGAGCATCCTGAGTTCTCGCTCAAGCGGATTCAACTGTCAGGCAGCCTGGCCAAAGGCACCGCACTGCGATCGCTCAACGACATCGACATGGCCATGTACATCAGTGGCTCCGATGCCCCTCACGACATCCGCGGATTGCTGGACTACTTGGCAGAGCGGTTGCGCAAGGCCTTCCCGAACTTCAGCCCCGATCAGGTCAAGCCCCAGACCTATTCGGTCACGGTGTCATTCCGGGGATCAGGCCTCGATGTGGACGTAGTGCCTGTGCTGTATGCTGGACTGCCCGATTGGCGCGGCGACCTGATCAGTCAGGACGATGGATCTTTCTTAGAGACCAGCATCCCGCTGCATCTTGAGTTCGCCAGAAAACGAAAGCAGGCTCAACCGAAGCATTTCGCACAGGTTGTGCGCCTCGTGAAGTTCTGGGCGCGGCGCATGAAGCAGGAGCGCGATGGCTTCCGGTTCAAGTCCTTCATGGTCGAGATGATCCTCGCCAAACTGTGTGATGACGGCGTGGACTTCTCCGACTATCCCGAAGCGTTGCAGTCGTTCTTCACCTACATTGCGACGTCCAACCTGCGCGAACGCATCGTCTTCGAGGATCACTACAAAGCCTCCAGCGTGGGCAAGCTCGACGACCTCGTGCAGATCATTGATCCGATCAACGCCAGCAACAACGTCGCACGGCTCTACACGGCCGAGAACGCTGACGCCATTGTCGATGCAGCCCTGGATGCAGGCGACGCAATCGATGCCGCGCTGACCGCGCCAACGAAAGAGCTGACGCTGCACTATTGGCAGAAAGTCTTCGGCCCTTCCTTCCAAGGTTGAACATCATGAGCTACAGCTTTACCGCGACCGAAGCCAAGACCTTCACGCTGACACATGCCAAACATCTTGCCGCGAAAGTCTCGGCAGACCTGAAGCGCTTGCAGCGCTTGTATGGGCACGTCACAGATCAGCGCATCACGGAGTTCGAAGGTGAGGTCACCGAATTGTTGCGCCAGGGCTATCTGGGAACTGTCACGTATGGCTTCAAGCGCGACAGCAGCTGGATCGAGCCAACGTTGCGTTACACGGCCAACGAACTCGCGAACAGCGGCACGGATGATGACCCTGGGCGCGTTCGCCCGGGCATCGACATCAGTGGTGCAAGTTTTCACAGCTACCTCACCTACAACGCTGCCTGGTGGGCATTGACGCCCGAACAGCGCGCGGCCATCGAGGGGCAACTGCCGCTGCAACGGACCGGTCAGGCAGAACCGTCGGTCAACGGCTACTTCGCCGACGACAAAACCTACTCATCCGGCGGTCGTTCACTCGGCCGCGCCAGCGTCAGGAGCTATTGATATGAACCAGCAACCCAATCTCCAGGGCTTGTTCGAGCACTCGACGACGTTGCCCGACCCTGATGCACAGGGGCGTCTCGCACGCTTGGTGGGGATGGACGACAAGATAAAGCGCCTGACCAACCTGCTGGGTGTCTTGATCAATCCCGCGGGCCTTCAGAAATGGCAAGACAAACATCATGCCGACGCCGGCGGCCTGCTTGATTCTGTGATCCGTCGGCCTCCACTGGTAGTTCTATCCGGCGATGTCGGTTCGGGCAAGACGGAGCTGGCAGAGACCATCGGTGACAAGGTTGCGCGCCAGGAAGACATTGACATCACGCTGTTGCCGCTGAGCCTTTCTTCGCGCGGGCAGGGCCGCGTTGGCGAGATGACCCAGCTCGTTTCGGCAGCCTTCGAGCACGCATTCAAAGAGGCCAGCAAGTTCAAGTCGGCCAAGGGTGCCGCGCGCGGTGGCGTCATCCTGCTAGTTGACGAGGCCGACGCATTGGCCCAATCGCGAGAATCCGATCAGATGCACCATGAAGATCGGGCAGGCGTCAACGCCTTCATTCGTGGCATCGATCGATTCGCGAATGGCGGACTCCCCGCCGTTGTGCTGATGTGCACCAATCGACTAAACGCACTGGACCCAGCGGTGCGCCGACGTGCTGCTGACATCCTGGTGTTCGAGCGGCCCGATGCGGCTCAACGACATGCTGTCCTCTCACGTCGACTAGGAAGCGCCGGGTTTGGAAAAGCCGATCTGGAAGCACTCGTCGCCGCGACAGGTGAGCAGCCCAAACGTGCCTACGGATTCACCTACTCGGATATCACGCAACGGTTGCTGCCCGCCATCGTTCTGGATGCCTACCCCGATGGACCTATCAAGCCGGCGCGCGCTATCGAACTGGCGCGGTCGATCCTGCCGACGCCACCGTTTCGGGATGCGTAGATCGCGTCCACGATGCAATGAAAACGACCCACTGCCCATCCTGACAGTAGGAACATACCATGACCCAAGCCGTTGCTGTCCGTCGAGACGGAGATGCCTTCCAAGCCAGAATCTTCTGGCGTAAGGCCGCCTGCCTGCTGGACCCTGCCAGTCCTGTAGCAATGGTGGGCTTTGAATCGGGTCCAAAGGGCTTTGACGATGTATGGGTCGCTTATGCGCCTGATCGCGCGCCCGGCGATCATGAGGGCAGGCCCATTTTGCGAGAGCATATCCAGTGCAAGTGGCATGTGTCCATCAACGACTTCGGTTACGCCGACCTGATCGATCCGGAGTGGGTCAACGCGAACAAGTTCTCGTTGTTGCAGCGAGCCCGTACAGCGCAGGTCGCTCACGCACGTGACGGCGTTGGTGCTAGGTTCAAGCTCCTCACCAATTGGCGCATTGGACAAGCCGATCCCTTACGCAGCTACATCCATCAGAAATCGAAGACGCTACGACTGAAGGATCTGTTCGACGGCACAACGGACCGCTCCGCTGCTGGCAAGGTCCGAAAACTTTGGCGCGAGCATTTGGGCATTGATGACCAGGAACTCATGCTTCTGGCTCGAACACTGTCATTGGACACGGACTCCACTTCGCTTGACGATCATCGGGACAACCTGGACCTGCTGTTCGAGAACCGCGGCCTGCGACGCATACCCGCGAACGAGAGCAGCTTCGTATATGACGACGTTGTGTTCCAGTGGCTCGCTCAAGGTCGGCTGGAGTTCGACCGACAAACGCTCCGGGAAGCTTGCAGGAGGGAGGGGCTGCTGGCGGGAGACGGCCGCATACATATGGTGTTCGGCGTAAAATCCTTCGAGCACCCCTTTGATCGGCTGGAGGATCGGTGCGCGGTCGTGCTGGATTTGATTCCCCATTTCGATGAGCGCGCCATCCGCGATCAGGCCGCATGGGCAACGACGCTCTATCCGATGCTCAAGAGCTTCTTGCAAACTGCGGCCAAAGACAACCTGCATCTGCGTCTGATTCTCGATGCCCACATCACGCTGGCCTTTGCTGCCGGTTCGGTGCTGAACATCAAGTCCGGCCGAAGCGTCGAGATCGAGCAGAGGACCGTGCACCGCAATGTTTGGCATTCTAATGACATCCCGCGCGATCCGTCGTGGCCGGAATGGGCGTTCGAGCTGGAGAAGCTGAACGGGAACGGAGGGGACATGGCTGTGGCGGTATGTCTTACTCATGATGTGGTTCAGGCCGTGAGATCACATCTTTCAGTTTTCTCGCCGGAGGTGGGTTCGTTGCTGATTGCGCGCCCGACCTGTGGCGCTGGCGCGCGGTCCGTCGTGTGTGGACAGCACGCCTTTGATCTCGCCGAAACGTTGGCGCTGCAGATCAATGAGAAGCGCATTGGACATCGACCACCACTGCATCTATTCATTGCAGCACCGAATGCCTTTACGTTCTTCTTGGGGCAAAGACAACCCGGTCTGGGCAAGACCACGCTGTACGAGTACGACTTCGAAGGGGCGAATGGGGGTGGTTACAAGCCATCTCTATCGCTGCCCATTTGACCCGGCAAAGGGCCGTCAACATATTCTGGGCGAAGGAATCAACGGCTGGTCTTCAATCCGGATTCGGCAAATCGCACTGTCGCTCGCGAGCGGCCGAAATGACCGAGAGGTTGCCGCTGATGTGACAGGCTTTTCTTCGGCCTGAGCAGACGTTGGCACGCTTGCTAACCTGTGACCACTATCGGCCAGAAACAGCAGTCCCCGACCGGCTGCTCCGGCGTAGTAGATCCGTTCGAGCTTTTGGCCGGGGCGCCGTGGCTCACACGTCTGGCCAAACTAGGCCACCATCCCGCAGAGATCGACGGTTCGGCTACACCAGGCAGGCACCGCAGCCTTGGTCCACGCGAGCAAAGCCAGACCTCAAGCCTCCCCTCCGCGAAGCGACTCAAGTCGGTATGTCGCTTTCCGTCATCACGGCCGCCGTGCCCCGGAACGCAGAAGCGGCGGCGGGCTAAACGAAAAAGACGCCGCTCTTTAGCGTCTCGTCGAACTCGTCGTACGTGTTGCTCCGGTGAAGCAGGCGCACTTGCCAGAGGTAAAACGATCGAACCACGTGTCCTTCGGCGGCTGGGATCTCGCGGTACTTCGTTCCGCGAGAGACCAAGGCTGCACCGCAGGCTCCACTCAGCGGTCCCGGACGCACCGGACCCCAGCCCGCATTCCAGTGAGCGTAGTCCGCCACCACTTGTTCATCCACGAGGACCTCGAGCGTGGAGCCCACCTGACGCACCTCGGTTTGAGCAGTCCCCACTAGCATCGGCACGAATAGTCGAGATGGATAGAGGTTCAATTGCAGGTATCCCATGCGACCAAAGTCCATCCGTCCGGCCAAAGGCAACGACGTAGACCGATCGTCCAGCAACTGTTCGATAGGCACCGTTCCCAACCAAGTCTTCTTGTCGAGCGGCGTCGTGGGCACGCTTGGCAGTATCGGCATGTCGCGCCAGAAGCAATCGAGATGTGAAGCTAGATCCTGGTCTGCCACTTCGCTGTCGCCGGCCTGTAGCCAGTGCACCAGCGACACCTCCACGCAGCGTCCCATCGTCATCTCGACGGGAGTGCTGAGCGCGATCAGCTCATCGCCGGGTCGCTCGGCCGCGACGCTGTGGACGACTCCTCGCAGGATTCCCTCGATCGAGTTCGCGTCCCCGTTGAAGTCCCCCCGCACAGGCACCCATGCCGGACGTGAAGACCTCAGCGCGACCAGTGTCGGATGAATAGGCAACGCCTTAAGCGCTAAATGGCGCACGACACCAGACGGCAGTCCCCACAACCGTTCCGCTACAACCAAGGTGCGCAAGTATGCAGAGATCGCACGAAGGGCGGCACGGGCAGAGTACGGGCCCACGAAACCTTTGCCCAGCGGTCGCGCAAAGTGCCAGGTGTCGCCCTGCAGGGGAGCCTCGGGATAGGTCGTCCGGTTTTGAGCCCACTCGAACGCCATCTGGCGAATCAGTGGGAGTTTGGTCCGAAGCTCCAGTCTCGCCAGCGTGGTCCGGAAGATCCTGGACACATCTCCCCCCTGCACACCATCGAAATCACCGGAGATCTGGAAGTCCTTTGGCGCCGCTTTGAGGTCGACATCGAGCGCCTGCGCCTCGAAGCCAAGGTTTTCGAGGAACAGGTTGGACAGTAGCGACGTTTTCGGTATGCGGTTCGGCAAATCCGGACTGGGGACGTAGCCGTACTCAGCCGCAGCCATCCAAAAGATGCAGAGCGCCTCGACGACTTCCGCCTCAAGCTTGCGCGAGTGCAGCAGTACCAGGAGCGCGGCCTCGGTCTCTGTCGTCGTCCCATGGGCGCCCAGTCGTTTTGCCAACTCCTGCATTGTCCACCATCGGGCGGCCGGTGTCGGCCATCCGAGACGAGCGATGAGAATTCGAAGGTCGTCCATCAAGCCCCCGGCACGTCCGCTGCAGCCAGCTCGATTCCCCAGCGAGGGACAGTCAGCGGGAGGGTTCGGGTGTCTTCGAGCACGCAGTCGACCATGACCTGCGCGAACGCGACCGCCGCATCGATGCGCCCCTGCTTCGCGTAGAAGTACACCATGGCCTCGCCCGGCGCGAATCGCGGCCGCTCCGGCTCACCGAACATGGCATAGGCCGTTTCGGTCACGAAGTCGTCGCACCGTGTCGGGTAGTACTGGGCCACAAGGTCCAGCCGCGCGAGCGTCTTCTCTTCGCGCTCCATGTAGCCGATCCACCCGCCTCTGTTGATCTGCGCGCTGACGAGGTACTTCCAGGCCGACTTTAGGCCACTCAGCTTGCGTCGGGTGTGGAAGGCGTGGCCGGATAGGTGAAGCAGGTCCCGACCTCGACCTCGGTCGGACAAGAGTGAAGCATCGAGCGCTTCAAGGAGCCGCTTCCCCTGGCCCTGCCCCTCCCAGTACCGATACCAGGCCAGAAGCACCGCTTCGTCGTCGTAACCACCACCCGAGAGACGATCGAGCAAGGCCTTCATCTGCTCGGGCTCGAAGGCCGAGACGTCACCATCGAAGGGTTTTCCATCCGTACTGGAGCCCGCGTGTTCCTCGCGATCCAGAACGCCGATGTCCCACCCTCCGTGAGCGTTGAGTACCAGCAGTCGCTCGCCGGCCCCCGCGACGCCCTCATTGGCAAGCCGCTGCAGCACATCGCCAACATCCGGGTGCAGGCCCGTTCGCATCAGCGCATCAAGTGGCCAGCCGGCCTTCACGCCCTGCTCGACGTATGCACTTAGGCTGTTCTCGGCCTGAGACCACTGTCCGGCGTCGACATGCTCCTCGTACTTAACCACCAATGCCGCGGGAGCCAACTTGGCCAGCAGCTCGTCCGCCTCGGTCAGAGCATGCCGGGTGCCGCTGCCGTCCGTGTAGTCCAGGACCGAGTGGACTTGAGAGGCCACCTGCGCCAACAGTCGTCGTGCATCCTTCGGCGCGAGTTCGACTAGGAAGCCGATCGCGTCAAGGGTGTTGTTCAGGGTCGGGTCCTTGCGATGCGAGAAACCCGTTGCCAGCTCCCAAGTCTGCCGGCAGAGTTCGCGCGCTGGCACCACCAATGTATGCGCGACCGCGATCCCGCACAGTTGCAGCGGCGTCTGCAGATGCACACTGGTCTCCTCGCGGACCTCCGCATCGAACAGCGTGCGTTGGGATCGCACGAAAGCCGCTGCGGCCTCATCGGACATCTTCGTCAAGAGTCCAGCGGCGTACTGCTCACGGAAGGACGCGGCGTCGAACCATTTGAAGGCCCCCGCGGTGACCAGCGTCGCTTCCGTCAGATCAACCTCCACGGTATGGCCCAACAGGATGCTGCCGAGTCGAACGTCGCAGGCCACGCGATGCAGCGCAGCCCGGAAGTCATCGGCCGCTGATTGCCAGTCGTGGCTCTGTCGGAAATGCCTGAACTCCATTGGGTCTAATATTTCAAAGACCTCGTGAAAGTCTACGAACTCTCCCCGCCACCAGTGATGGGCCACCTGGGCAGCGACGCCGGAGAGCGCGTTCAGGAAGTCTGTGACGTTCTCTCGGTCGGCATAAAGCGGCGCGCGTGCAAAGCTGAACTCGGTCTGCCCTTCCGCGGCCATGCACAGGCTCAAATGCACTGTGCTGAAGAACCAGTGGTGCACCAACCTCGCAAGGGCCAGCTTGCGCTCGCGGTAGTCGAGTCCCAGCCAGTCGATCGGGATCGAAGCGTTTAAGGTCGTCACAGCCCGCCTGTGGGCCGTCTCCACGGCTGCAACAAAGGGCGTTCTGGCGAGTGCGTTGAAGTCGGGGCGCTCGACGATGCTTGCATTAACCTGAGCCGCGGCCCGGAGGCACGCATCGCTGACCACGCGCTTGCGCCGGCCGGCGCCCATCGAAGTCGCGAGCGCCATCAGCTCGTCCAGTTGCCCCTCCGCGGCCATCAGCCGTATGCTCGGTAGCCACCCCTCCGGGTGAGTCTGTGTCACGAGCCGCTTGAGTCCCTCCGGCGGGGTCCCTATCGCGCCCAGGCGCGCAAACGCACCCGCCAGGAACCTGAAAGCATCCAAGCCGTTGCCCGTGGCGTACTCGCTTGAGAACCGACTCGCACCCCGGAAGCGTCGCAGCGCCTCCTCGCCGCATGCCTCGGCCACGACATGGTCGCCGCGCGTCCGCAACGCGAGACCCAGCGCCGCCACGAGCTTGATATCCGTCTCGTGCCTGGAAGCAACAGCCTCGCGGATCACCCCGTCGTCTGGCGCCAGCATCCACGTGTAAGAGGCCAACCGAGCCATGTCCTCGTCTTGCATCTGGTACTGGCTGCCCTCAACCATGCGGGCCTTCAGGTGCTGGAGGCGATAGGCCTGCGCGAACTCAGCCCGGTCCAGCGCCGCGGCCACGGCGTCGGTAATCAAGGTTTCGAACAGCGACTGCGGATATCCCTCTTCCAGGCGCAGCAGGATCCAGTCCCGTGTCAGGCCCGCGATCAGCTGGCTTGGATCGCCGAGCTGTGCCTGGACCGTCCAGAGCCAGTTCACCCGCAAAGCGTTTGGTGCCAACGTCTCCAGCCAACGCGCGACCTCCGGCCTCAGCGCGGCAATGCGATCGACGTAGCCATCGGTCGAGCGCACGTACACTGCCAGGCTCTCGTGGAAGACCTTCAGCCCGGCGGCCGACGAATGAAGCAAATGCTCGACCTTCTCGATCTCGGGCGCCGCCAGCCTCATCTCGGCCGCGATCTCATCGAACGCGGTCCGCGGCCAGAAGAATGGGAAAGCGCACACCAGTCGCAGGACATCCTTCAAACTAGGCGAAAGACGCTCCCACAGCGATCCGTAGTAGAACTTCGCGTCTTGGCTCAGATCGCCGGTAAGTTGCTCGACGTCCCATCGCGTGACCTTGCCACCTGCAAGCACCAGCGCGGAGGTCGCATAGATGACGTGCAGCGGGTGACCGTTGGTCCTGGCGCGCAGCGCTGCCGCGGCACTCTGCAACTCCTGCTCAGCGATAGCTTGGCGCGCAGCAGAAACCCCTGGGGCTTCGACCCCCTCCGGCTCTGCATGAACATCCGGCTCATCGGGCTCAAAGCCTGTGCTCAGCCGACCGGTCTGCACAGCCTGACGCAAGTGCGAAAGGACGGCGTCGCCGGACATGGCGGGAAGCATCTTCCAGTTCGCCTTCGGCGCCGCAATCAACAGATCTGCCGGTAGTTGAGCGTCGTCCACCGGCTGCGTGCCTACGAGGAGCACCATGTTCTCAGGACATGGCACCATCTGCGCAAAGAGGTCCTCCAGCGGTTGTTTGTCTTCGGCGTTGATGCGCCAGACGTGGTCGAGACCGTCCAAGATCAGAACAAAGGGCTTGTCGAGCGTCTTGTAGTGCGCCGCAGTGGCTTCCAATAGCGCGCGCAGACCACCGGGCGGTCGGGGGACGCCGGGATGAAATCGCTCGATTTGCGATCGGATCGACTCCTCGACGACGTAGCTGTGCACGCGATCCCGGCCGCGCTCAGTTGTGGACAGGAAGTAGTGGTGGCGGACCGTCGGAATGTCTATGTCGGCGAGTGTGTCGCACAGCGCGCTGAGGTAGGTGCTCTTGCCGCGACCAGGTGGACCGGTCAGAACAATCGCCTTGCCGGTCGAACGCAGCGCGTCCTTGATGAAAGCGTCGTGGAAGTCAGCATCGGGCACCTCATAGCCCTTGGGGACCGCAAAGTCTTCCGGCAGCGGTGCCGGCGGCGTCGCCTGGAGGATCGCACGAAGGTCTGGCAACGTGATCCAGCCGAATGGCGGCGGAGAGTTCTTCTGGGTCGACCAGTTCAAGGCGACATTCTTGAGGACGGCAATGCCCTCCGGCGTGCCATGCGCGCGCAGCCGCGCATTGATCTCGTGCTCGAGGGTCTCGTAGCCCTTGTCGCTGTGCGTGATCTGCAGTCGGCCGAGAAACTCCTCACAGTCCTTCTCACCGCCGAGTTCGGCGATGAGCATCGCGCGCCTCGGGTCAGGAACCTTGGAAAAGTCAATCTTTCCCCCGGCCAGGCAGGCTTCAATCTCGGCATCCGGTCGCCGGTTGGTCAGGAGAGAGAGCTCGCCGATGCGTGCCGGGTCCAGCGACCTGTACGCATCAAACCACTTCTTGAACATCGACCGGGACCGTTCCGTCTTGCCGGACTTCTCAAGCAGCCAATCCCAGGACAGCGGGTGTGCATTTGGGTTTGGAGTGAACTTGACCTGCTTGAGGTCATGCAGCCCGTCCGTGCGTTCGACCACGATGTCGTCCAGCCCCGTCGGTGCATCCGCCTCAACGTCACACTCGAACTTGACCTTTGCGTAGTGACTCGGTGAATCCAGCCAGTCGCACAACACCCGCAGCCCTTGCCGGTTCTGATAGATGTAGCCAGCGGCGGTGATCGCCGTGTTCTTGATGTTCTCAGTCATAGTTCGCAGTCCCTTGCCCCACGAAAACTTCCCGCCCAGTCGCTTCTGAGTCGGAAGCGGTCGTTGCCAGGCGAAGCCTCGAACGCCCGCTTCGGCCGAAAAGCAGCCGTCCCGCATGCCCTCCACTATGGCCACTTCACACGCGCACCAGCCCAAAAAGTAGGGGGCCAGCGGCCCCCTCACTTCGCTCAGACTCCGACGAACTTTATTCGGATCCGACTGACTTTATTTACTCCACTCACTGCCGGGCCCGGCGCTTACTCGACAGTGACCGACTTGGCGAGGTTGCGCGGCTTGTCCACGTCGGTGCCCTTGACGAGGGCGGCGTGGTAGCTGAGGAGCTGCAGCGGGATCACGTGGAGGATCGGGGAGAGCATGCCGTAGTGCTCGGGCATGTGCAGGATGTGCACGCCTTCGGATTCGGCGATCTCGGAGCCGGCATCGGTGAACACGTAAAGCTCGCCACCGCGGGCGCGGACTTCCTGGAGGTTGCTCTTGAGCTTCTCGAGCAGCTCGTCGGCCGGAGCCACGGCGATGACGGGCATCTCCTTGTCCACCAGCGCCAGCGGGCCGTGCTTGAGTTCGCCGGCGGCGTAGCTTTCGGCGTGGATGTAGGAGATTTCCTTGAGCTTGAGGGCGCCTTCCATGGCGATGGGCCAATGGCTGCCACGGCCGAGGAAGAGCGCGTGGTGCTTGCCGGCGAAGCGCTGGGCCCACTTCTCGATCTCGGGTTCGAGCTCCAGCACCTTGCCCACGGCCACCGGCAGGTGACGCATCTGGGTGAGGTAGCCGGCTTCCTGCTCGGCGGAGAGGCGGCCGTTGATCTTGGCGAGCGCCAGGGTCAGCAGCGCCAGCGCGGCGAGCTGGGTGGTGAAGGCCTTGGTGGAGGCCACGCCGATCTCGGGGCCGGCACGGGTGATGAAGCGCAGCGCGGATTCACGGACGATGGCGGATTCGGGCACGTTGCAGATCGCCAGGGTCTTGGTCATGCCCAGGGCCTTGGCGTGCTTGAGGGCGGCCAGGGTGTCGGCGGTCTCGCCGGACTGGGAGATCACGACCACCAGGGTGTCGGATTCGGGCACCGATTCGCGGTAGCGGTATTCGGAGGCGATCTCGACGGTGCAGGGGATCTTGGCGACGGATTCGAGCCAGTAGCGGGCGGTGAAGCCGGAGTGGTAGCTGGTGCCGCAGGCCAGGATCAGCACGCGGCGGGTGGCCTTGAGGACGTCCACGGCCTCGGCGCCGAAGATCTGCGGGCTGATGGCGCCGGCGCCGGCGATCGGCTCGAGGGTGTTGGCCAGGGCCTGGGGCTGCTCGAAGATTTCCTTCTGCATGTAGTGGCGGTACTTGCCCAACTCGACGGCGTCGGCCGACAGGCTGGAGATGTTCACCGCGCGCTCGACGGGGGTGCCGTCGGTGAGGGTGACGCGGAAGCCGTCGAGGGTCAGCTCGGCCACGTCGCCATCTTCGAGGTAAACCACCTTGCGGGTGACCTGCAGCAGCGCGGCGGTGTCGGAGGCGGCGTAGTGGCCATCCTCGCCGACGCCCAGGAGCAGCGGCGAGCCCTTGCGGGCGACGATAACGCGATGGGTATCGACCTCGGCCACCACGCCGATGGCGTAGGCGCCGACCAGCTCGGCCACGGTGGCGCGAACGGCGTCGAAGAGGTCGGGGATGGTCTTGAGCTTGTCGTGCAGCAGGTGGGCGATGGCTTCGGTGTCGGTCTCGGACGTAAACACGTAGCCCTTGGCACGCAGCTGGGTGCGCAGCTCTTCGAAGTTCTCGATGATGCCGTTATGCACCACCGCCAGGCCACCGGAGATGTGCGGGTGGGCGTTGCGCTCGGAGGGCACGCCGTGGGTGGCCCAGCGGGTGTGGGCGATGCCGATGTTGGCAGTGAGGCCAGTGGCGTCGGCCTGGGCGGTCAGTTCGGCCACCCGGCCAACGGCGCGCAGGCGCATGACTTCGGGCTTGCCCTCGGTCTTGAGGACGGCGAGACCGGCGGAATCGTAGCCGCGGTATTCAAGCTTGCGCAGCCCTTCGAGCAGCACGGGAACGATGTTGCGACGGGCAATGGCGGTGACGATGCCACACATGAGCGGAAACCTTTCGAAAAGGCCCGACCATCATGGCCGGGCCGAAAAAATGAGGGGATCAGGCTTTCTTGACTTTGACCGGACGCTTCCAGCCCGGGATCGAGACCTGCTTGGCGCGCGAGACCGTGAGCTCGCCGGCCGGCGCATCCTTCGACAGCGTGGTGCCGGCGCCGAGGGTGGCGCCCTTGCCCACCCGGACGGGGGCCACGAGCTGGGTGTCGGACCCGATGAACACGTCGTCCTCGATGATGGTGCGGAACTTGTTGGCGCCGTCGTAGTTGCAGGTGA